>NZ_JBICYR010000002.1:415332-595912 GCF_043201175.1 Streptomyces sp. NPDC048337 | reverse complement strand
CGCTCACCCGCCCTTTTGCCCCCCCCCCCCCGCCGGGGCCCCCCCCCCCCCGCCCCCCCGCGGGGGGGCGGGGGGCCCCCCCCCCGCCCCCCCCCCCCCCCCCTCCCTCCTGCGCCTCGCGCCGCTTCCGGCTAGGCGCCGCTGGCGTCGAGCATGTCCTCACGCTCGACGATCTTCACGCGCTCGCGGCCCTGGGGCTCGCCGAGGGCCTTCTCGGCCGCGTCGAGCCGGTGCCAGCCCTCCCACGTCGTGTAGCGGACGGCGCGCTCGGCGAGGAAGGACTCCACGGCCTCCGGCGCGGGCTCGGCCGGCGTGTGCAGGCGGCCCTCCGCGTGGTCGGCCAGCAGGTTCGCGACGGTCTCGTTCGCGTCGCCCTTGGTGTGGCCGATCAGGCCGACCGGACCGCGCCGGATCCACCCCGTGACGTACGTCGACTGGAGGTGGCCGCCGGCCTCGATCACGCGGCCGCCCTCGTCCGGGACCGTGCCCGAGTCGACGTCCCAGGGAAGCTTGGGCAGCTCGTCGGAGAGGTAGCCCACGGCCCGGTACACGGACCGGACGTCCCAGTCGGTGAACCGGCCGGTGCCCTTGACGTTGCCGGTGCCGTCGAGCTCGGTGCGCTCGGTGCGCAGGCCGACCACCTTGCCGTCCTCGCCGAGCACCTCGGTGGGCGACTCGAAGAAGTGCAGGAACAGCTTGTGCGGGCGCTCGCCGACGTCCCGGATCGCCCAGTTCTCCAGGGTCTTGGCGACCATGTCGGTCTGCTTGTTCTTGCGGCGCTCGGCGATCGAGCCCTCGTCGTAGTCGATGTCCTCGGGGTTGACGATGACCTCGATGTTCGGCGAGTGGTCCAGCTCCCGCAGCTCCATCGGGCTGAACTTGGCCTGGGCCGGACCGCGGCGGCCGAAGACGTGCACTTCGAGCGCCTTGTTGGCCTTGAGGCCGTCGTGGACGTTCGGCGGGATCTCGGTCGGCAGCAGCTCGTCGGCCGTCTTGGCCAGGATGCGCGCGACGTCGAGGGCGACGTTGCCGACGCCGAGCACGGCGACCTTCTCCGCCTCCAGCGGCCAGGTGCGCGGGACGTCCGGGTGGCCGTCGTACCAGGAGACGAAGTCGGCGGCGCCGTAGGAGCCTTCGAGGTCGACGCCCGGTATGTTCAGCGCCCGGTCGGCGGTGGCGCCGGTGGAGAAGATCACGGCGTCGTAGAAGGAGCGCAGCTCGTCGAGGCTGATGTCGTTCGGGTAGTCGACGTTCCCGAAGAGACGGACCTGCGGCTTGTCGAGCACCTGGTGCAGGGCCGTGATGATGCCCTTGATCCGCGGGTGGTCGGGGGCCACGCCGTAACGGATCAGACCGAAGGGCGCGGGCATCTTCTCGAAGAGGTCGATGGAGACACCGGGCTCGGCGGCGGCCTCGGACTTCAGCAGCGCGTCGGCGGCGTAGATCCCGGCGGGGCCGGCACCGACGATTGCTACTCGCAGAGGGCGAGGCATGGCAAAGGTTCCCTTCGAGCGACAGCAAGATGGATCAAGGGAACCCTAAACGAAGGCAAACCTAACCCGGCACCCGGTATCGGGTTATGACCCCATCAGTGGATCTTATGACCCTCCAAAGTCATCCTTGGGGATCGGACGTCCCCCGACGCCGCCGAGCGCACGGAACTCGCTGGTCAGCGCGCACCCCAGCTGACAGACTGAAACGGCTTGACCACACCGGGAGGACACATGGCAGACGAAGCAGGCACCCCGCAGGACGAATCACCGGCCGATGAGGCCAAGCGCAAGTTCCGGGAGGCGCTGGAGCGCAACGCCGCGAGGTCCCAGTCCCAGCAGGCCCACCAGAGCCGCGCCAAGGTCCAGGGTGCGAGCAGCGGCCCCGGCGGCAAGAACAAGAAGGTCCGCCGCAAGACCGGCTGACCCCCGGACACGAGGTGCCCGGTCCCGCCGTCACGGCGGCGGGACCGGGCCGCCCCGTCGTGTTGGGCCACCCGGGTGAGAGGGGATAACCCCGCGCGTCGCAGGCAGTTGATCAGCGCGTCCCGCCGAGGGCAGCCATCACATGCGACAGAGCGACAGAAGGATCCCCCACATGTTCAAGAAGTTCATGGCCACCGCCGCGGTCACCGCCTCCGTGATCGGTGTGGGGGCTGCGGCCGCCACCCCGGCCATGGCGATCGGCAACAACGACGGCATCAAGACCGTGAACGGGAACGGCGAAGCGCAGATCTACGGCAACCAGGAGACCACGGGCCCGCTGAGCCCGCAGGCCAGCCTGGTCCAGGGCACCCTCAACAAGCTCTGCGTCGGCCTGCCGGCCAAGGTCAACGCCCAGTCCCTCCTGCTGATCAACATCGGTGTCCAGGACATCGACGTCCTGTCGAACCCGCAGGACCAGCAGTGCGCCGAGAACTCCACGCAGGGCAAGGGCGACGAGGCCCTCTCGCACATCGTGGACAACATCCCGGTCCTGTCGGGCAACATCTCGAACGGCAGCTGACCCGCACGGTCCTCCCACTCCGCGCCGGCGTAGCCCCCTACGCCGGCGCGTTTCCGTGTGACCGGGCCAGGGCCGTGGCCAGTTGGGCCCGGGAGCGGACGTCGAGCTTCTGGTAGATACGGGTCAGTCGTGACTCCACCGTCTTGACGCTGAGGAACAGCTTCGCCGCGGCCTCCTGGTTGCTGGCCCCCTGGCTGACGAGCAGCGCGAGGCGGGTCTCCGCCTCGGTCAGGGCCGCCATGGCCGCCACTTCCGGGCGGCCGGCCGCCTCGCCTGGAGCCGGCTCCCGGGCGAGCTCCGCCCACGGGGCGGCTCCGGCCCGTTCGAAGACCCCGGCCGCCGCCAGCAGGGCGGCGCGGGCCGGTGCCCTCCGCCGGCGCCGGCGTTCCACGCGGGCGAGTGCGAGCAGGGTGCGGCCGCGCTCCAGCGGCAGGCCCAGGAGCTCGAACCGCTGCGCCGTGGCCTCCAGGAGGCGGACCGCCTCGTCGGCCTCGCCCTGGGCCGACAGGCACAGGCCCCGGGCCCGGTCGAGGGCGGCGACGACCCCGGTGCGGCCGAGGCCGCGGGCCACGGTCCGGACGGAGTCGATCAGCCGGCCGGCCTCCTCGGGTGCGTCGGCGGCGACCAGGGCCTCCGCGAGCTCCCCGTGCCAGCGCAGGATCGAGGGGTCCACCACCTGCTGGGCGGCCTCCAGTTCGGCGACCCGGCGCAGGGTGGCGACCGCCTTCGACGCCTCGCCGGTGGCCAGTTCGACGAGGCCGAGCGCGTGCAGGCTGCGGGAGAGGAAGACCTGGTCGTGCTCCTCCTGCGAGGCCTGGATGCCGCGCCGGGCGTATCCGGCGGCGCGGGCGAAACTGCCGCCCATGACCTCGGCCATCGCGGCGACGTACCAGGCGGGGCCGGGCGAGAGACCCGCCTCGATGGTCAGTTCCAGGGCCCGGCGGGCGCGGGCGGAGGCGGCCTTGCAGCGGCCGCTGCGCAGTTCGACCTCGGTGATGCTGCGCAGGACCTCGAAGACGTCCTCGGCGGAACCGGTCCGCTGGACGGCGGGCAGCAGGACCATCAGCTGATTGCGGGCGTCGTCGAGCCGGTCGTCGAAGAGGGCGTGGCGTACGGCGAGGTACTGGGGCGCGTTGCGCATGCCGAGCGGCACTTCGGGAGCCGGGAGGGCCAGCGCCTCGGCCAGGATGGCCTCGGCCCCCGGGTCCCCGAGGATGCGGCCCATGCGGGCCCGTACGGTCAGGGCCATGGCCTGGGCGACCTGGTCGCCGCCGAGTGCGGCGAGGGCCCCGGCGCGGGCGGCGGCGTCGCGGGAGCGGACGGGGTCACCGTCGCTGAGGTTGTGCTTGGTGGCGATCCGCAACTGGACGGCGGCCTGGAGGGAGGGGTCCCCGGCGGCCTCGTCCATGGCGTACGCGAAGGTCTCGTCGAGGGTTCCGATGGCCTGCCCGGCGGCGTCGATGACGGCGAGCCTGGCCCGCACCCGGTCGGCGGGAGAGGCGTCGCGGGCCAGGACGGCCCGGGTGGCGAGGCGGGCGAGGTCGGCGCGGCCGGCCCAGCCCGCGTCCTCGGCGGCGGTGACGAGCCGGGCGAGTTCCTCGCCGGCCAGGTGGGACGGCGTACGTTCGGCGGCGAGCAGGCCGAGTTCGGCGGCGAGGGCCCGCTGGCCCCGGCGGCGGCAGACCGCGGCGGCTTCGGTGATCTCCGCGGCGAGCCACTGGTCGGGGGTGTCCACGGCCAGCGCGCGGTGCCGTACGGCCTGCACGGGGTCGTCGACGGCGGCGGCCAACGCCGCGTGCCCGGCGGCGCGTTCGGGCCAGCCCGCGTCGGCGGCGAGCGCGGTGGGCAGGGCGCCGGCGGTGAACTCCACGGTGCCGTCCTCCCCCACCCGCACCAGCGCGGCCCGTTCCGCCTCGGCGAGCTCCGCCTCGGCGTCGGGGCGCCCGGCGCGGCGCAGCAGGGCGGTGGTGGGGCGGGTGGCGAGGGCGGCGAGCAGCAGGGTGCGGCGGGCCTGGGCGGGGGCCTCGGCGAGGAGCCGGCGGGCGACCTCGCGGGCCTGTCCGGAGACGGGCAGGACGTCGGCGTGGTGGGCGCCGCCGTCGCGGGAGCCGGCGGCTTCGGCGAGGGAGTGCCCGAGGGCGAGTGCGAGGCGCGGGTTGCCGCCGCTGGCCTGGTGGATGCGGCCGGCGAGACGGGCGGGCAGGCCGTGGCGGACGAGGAGTTCGGCGACCTCGTCGGCGCCGAGCGGGGGCACGCGTATCGCGGGGGTGCCCGTACCGCAGAGGGGTTCGCCGACGGAGGTGCCGCCCTGGACGCATTCGGCGACGAGGACCCGGACGCGGGGCGGGGTGAGGCGCAGGGCGAAGCGGAGCAGATCGGTGCTCTCGGCGTCGAGCCACTGGGCGTTGTCGAGGACGAGGAGGACGGGGTGGCGGGCGGCGAGCGTGCGGAGCACCTCGACGACGGCGAGGCGCAGCGCGACGTGGTCGCGGCCGGCCCGGGGGGCGTCCGCCTCGCGGCGCAGCAGGGCGATGGCGGTGCGCTGGGGGCCGGAGAGCCGTTCCAGCGCGGCGCAGGGGACGGAAGCCAGGAGGGCGGCGGCGGAGGCTTCGGGTATCCACTGGTCGGCGGCCTCGGGGGCGAGGCGCAGCACGGTCTCGCGGCGGGACCCGGCGGCGGCCGCGACGGCGCGGACCACCTCGGTCTTGCCTGCTCCGGCGGGTCCGGTGAGCAGGGCGCGGCCGTGCTCGGTCAGGGCACGGTCGACCGCCCTGATCAGTTCGCCCTGTCCGACGCTCGTGTCGGCGTGCCCCGTCGCTGCCCCCACGCACAGCCACCAGCCTTCCGGTCCCCAGCTCCTGTGCCTTTCCTGTGACGCGACAATACGAGGTCGGATGCCGGGTGGGCCCGCATTGTGACGCAGAAATCAGTCGGATGACAGGAAAAGCCGTCGGACCTGCCGGTACGAGGTGTACCGGCAGGTCCGCGGGGTCTGTTGGTCCGTACTATCGGCCCGTCAGAAGGCTCACAGGAAGGCTCAGAAGGTGAGGTTCCAGGAGTTGATGTAGCCGGTGTCGCCGCCGGCGTTGTCGTTCACCCGGAGCTTCCAGGTGCCGTTGGCGACCTCGGAGGAGGCGTTCACGGTGTAGGTGGTGTTGATGTTGTCCGTGCTGCCGCCGGCACGGTTGTGCACGGTGTAGACGGAGCCGTCGGGGGCCACCAGGTCCACCTTCAGGTCACCGATGTAGGTGTGCACGATGTTCACGCCCACCTTGAGCGTGGCCGGGGCGTTGCCGGTCACACCGCTGACGGTGATCGGGCTCTCCACGGTGGTGTTGTCGCCGATGGCCACGTCCGCGGTGTTCTCGAAGACCGGGGTGGTCGGGGTCGAGGTCACGGCGGTGAGGGTCGCGGCCGCGTCGGCGAGACCGGAGCCGCAGCCGCCGGTGCAGGTGCCGGCGAGCGGGCGGGCGTTCGCCTTGATCGCCGACTCGACCTGGGCCGGGGTCAGCGAGGGCTTGGCGGCGACCATGAGCGCGGCGAGGCCGGCGACGTGCGGGGCGGCCATGCTGGTGCCCTGGTACGGCTTGTAGATCTCGGCGCCGGGGGTGGTGGTGCCGGCGTTGAGGGTGGAGAGGATGCCGTTCTCGGGGGTGGTGACGGTGCCGGGCGTGTCGGTGGCGCGGCGGGTCTCACCACCCGGGGCGGCGATGTCGATGATCGAACCGTAGTTGGAGTAGAAGGAGCGGTCTCCGGTGCGGTTGGTGGAGGCCACGTTGACCACGTTGGCGCAGCTGGCGGGGGAGAAGCCGCTGGCGTTGGCGTTGCTGTTGCCGGCGGCCACGACGACGGTGGTGCCGCGGGCGACGGCCGCGTTGATGGCGTTCTGGTAGCTGGTGCCGCAGGAGCCGGAGCCGCCGAGGCTCATGTTGATGACCTTGGCGGGGGTGGCGTTGGCCGGGACGCCCGCGACGGAGCCGCCGGACGCCCAGGTGATGGCGTCGACGATGTCCGAGGTCATACCGCCGCACTTGCCCAGGACACGGACGGGCTGGATCTTCGCGTTGTACGCGATGCCCGCGACGCCCTGGCCGTTGTTGGTGGCGGCGGCGATGGTGCCCGCGACGTGGGTGCCGTGCCAGGAGGAGTTGCTGGCGGTGGAGCCGGTGCCGCACTCGCCCGCCGCGCTCCAGTCGCCCTGGTCGGCCGGGTTGCTGTCGCGGCCGTTGCCGTCACGGGCGGCGGTGGAGTCGGAGATGAAGTCGTAGCCGGCGACGATGTTCGGCGCGACGTCCGAGTGGGCCACGTAGCCGGTGTCGATCACGGCGACGGTGACACCGGAGCCGGTGCTCTTGTCCCAGGCGGCGGGAACGTTCATGCCGGCGGTGGGCTCGAAGAGGTCCCACTGCTTGGCGTACTCGGTGTCGTTCGGGGTGACGGCCATGGCGTAGGCGCGGGTGTCCGCCTCGACGTAGGCGACGTCCGGGTCGGCCTTGAACTGGGCCATGACGTTCGCGGCCTCGGCGGGGGCGGTGGTACCGCCCAGGCTGACGAGGGCGGCGCCGGTGCCGAGGCGGCGGTCGAACTTCGTCTTCTTGCCGGCCTTCTTGCCCTTGGCGGCGGCGTCGGTGGCGGCCGCGGTGTTGGAGCTGGCCTCGGAGGCGGAGGCCTTGTATCCGACGATGAGGTTCTCGACCGGGGCGGCGGGGGTGGCGACCGAGACGGCCGGAGCGGCGCCGGGGATCTCGGCGGCCAGGGCCACGGAGGCGGTGGCGGAGCCCGCCAGCAGGGTGGCGGACATGGCCACCACGGATATGAGCCTTCGTCTGGATGCGTGCACGGTGTTCCCTTTCGCGGGCCGCTTCCGGGCTGGCCGGATCGGCCGGTCGGTGCAGTGTGGGAGGTTTCCGGCGGCTGTGGAACCGGGGCGAGCTGGTCGAACTCCCCCCGGCGCCACCGCGCGCCACGTTGTCCCGGCCGCGACGGCGGGGCAGGGCAACGGCGGTTCCGGCGATTCCCCGGGCAGCGCGGCATCACGCCATGTGGGGTTGGCGCGTTGGCCGCTGACCTGGGGAAGATCGCCGGTGGGCAGACAGTAGGCAACGCGGAGATGAACCGGATACGGGGAAAACCCTTGTCCGCCCCCCTGACGCTGCCCTGGGGGATCCTAAGGGGGGTGTCCGGCGGCCCTACCGGCGGGGTGGGAACAGCTTGCGGTGGTACGTCCAGCTGGTCTCGTTCGGCTCGCTCCACTTCTCCGGGGCATGGGCGAACTCGGGGTTGCGGTCGGCGATGTACGCGCGGGTGCGCTCGGGGACCTCGGCGTAGGAGCCGAGTTTGCGGCCCCGGCAGTGGAAGGTCAGGCCGCCGGGGCGCTGCCCCCGTTCCATCCAGGGCAGCCACGGGGACATCCGCGTCCAGGACATCGTCGAGGGGACGCTCGGGGCGTCGGTGGTGAGGGCGGCCGTCGGAGCGAAGAACTGGAACAGCTCCAGGGCCCGGTAGGTGTCGTCGGCCGATTGGTCCGGATAGTCCGCAACCGGCAGCGGCGAGGGGTAGGCCAGCGGGATCTCCAGGCTGAAGCAGACCTGGTCGCCCAGCTCCGTCACGGGGACGGGGACGGGGAAGGGCCGCCAGCTCTGGTTGGCCGGGTCGTTCCAGACGTGGACCACCGGCTTGTCTCGCCAGGTCTCCGCGATCTCCCGGGTCCGGGGGTCGAGGTAGAACGCGGCCTCCCTGGACAGCAGCCGGTATCCGCCGGATTCCTCGTCCTCGGTCAGCCGGGCGACGTTGACCCCTTCGAAGCCGAAGAGCCGCTCGTAGGGCTCCCCCGGGGCCCAGGAATGGACGTCACCGGTCCACCAGAACGTCACCTCGGCGCCGTCGAGCGAGGCGCGGGTACGGGCGAAGGCCTGGAGGAGCTCGGCCGGCGTCATGGCGGATGTCATAGGCCGTACTGTGCGGGGCGGCCGCCCGGTCGGACAAGCGGGCGCACGGCCAATCCGCCCGCCGCCGGGGCCGGTTCGCGACGCCGGGACCGGCATGCGGACGGGGCGGTGACCGGCCTGCGGACCGGCATGCGGATGCCCGGTTGACGGCGCTGTCGCCACCGGCAACCGTGACCGCCATGGGGAACCGACGCCGACTGCTCGCTCTCGTCATCTGCCTGGTCCTGGGCGGCGGGCTCACCGCCGCCGTACTGGGGGCCTCGCGGGCGGCCTGGCCGCAAGCGGGGGCGGCGGCCGCCGGCCCGGCCCCTGCCGACTACGTGGACATCCGCACGGTGCCGCGCACCCCGGCCGCGCCCCCCGCCGGCCCCGACGCCTCGGCCGGCTCGGTGGCGGTGGCATGCGGACGGGGCGAACAGGGCCACTACAACGAGGACAACCTGGTCGTCTCGCCCGGCCTGCGGTCCGGCGCCCACCACACCCACGCGTACGTGGGGAACCTGTCCACGGACGCGATGTCGACCGACGCCTCCCTGGACGCGGCCGCCACCACCTGTACGGGCGGCGACAGGTCCACGTACTACTGGCCCGTGCTGCGCCGCCCTGACCGGCCGGGCATCCACCCGCACGAGAGCGCGGCGGGCCACGGCAACGAGGGCGAGATCCTGCCGGAGGCCTCGGTACGGGTGGAATTCCGCGGCAGTCCGGCCGGCAAGGTGGTGCCGATGCCGCGGTTCCTGCGCGGGATGACCGGCGACGCCGTCGCGTTCACGGCGGGCGGCGACGCCGACGTCCGGGCCCGCTGGGGCTGTTCCGGCTCCCCCGACCGCTCCACCACGAGCTACCCGCGCTGTCCCGAGGGCGAGCGCGTCACCCGCACCCTGGTCTTCCCGAGCTGCTGGAACGGCCTGGACACCGCGAGCCCGGGCCACCGCTCGCACCTGCGCTTCCCCGGCGCGGGCGGCGTCTGCCCGCAGGACACCTTCGCCGTGCCCGAATTGCGCATCTCCCTCGCCTACGAGGTCCCCGCGGGCGCGGCCATCGCGCTGGACTCCTTCCCCGAGCAGCGGCACAGCCCGCGGACGGACCACGCGATGTTCGTCAACGTGATGACCGACGACCGGATGGCGGCGGTCGTCGCCTGCCTCAACGAGGGCCGCGCCTGCCGCATCTGAGCGAGATGGGAGTGACGTACGCCACATGAACCGGGGCCGACCGGGCGGCGTGTTCCGACCGCACCACACAAGCGGAGGACGGAGAGGGTGAGATGGCCGGACCACTGTGGCCCCGCGCTCGGCGGGGCTCGACCGACGAGGCACTGATCAAGTCGGTGTACGAGGAGCACGGTCACGCCCTGCTCGCGTACGCCACCCGGCTGACCGGAGACCGGGCCGCCGCCGAGGACGTCGTGCAGGAGACCCTCATCCGGGCCTGGCGCCACTCCGAGGTCCTGGTCAACGGGAAGGGTTCGGTACGCGGCTGGCTGCTGACGGTGGCTCGCAACATCATCACCGACCGCTACCGGGCGAAGGCCGCCCGCCCGCCCGAGGTCTCCGGGGACGCGGCCGCTCCCCCGGTCGAGGCGGACCACGCCGACTCCGTGGTGGACAGCATGACGGTCCTGGGGGCCCTCGACCAGCTCTCTCCGGAACACCGGGACGTGCTGACGGAGTTGTACTACCGGCAGCTCAGCGTCGCCGAGACCGCCGACCGCCTCGGCATCCCCGCGGGAACGGTCAAATCGCGCTCGCACTACGCGCTCAAGGCCCTGCGCGAGGTCTTCCGGGACAACAGCGCCGGGGACCGGGGATCCAGAAACGGCAATCGATCGGGCAGGCCGCCCCAGCAGCCCGCCGCACTGCGTGAGGTGGTGGCATGAACCGGCAGCGGCACGAGGAGGAACTGCTCGGCCCGTACGTGCTCGGCGTCCTGGACGAGGACGAGGTCCGCCGGGTCGAGGAACACATGAGCGGATGCGTGCGGTGCCGGGAGGAGGTGGCCGCGTTGCGCGAGATGGAGGCGGCACTGGGCGAGGTGCCCGAGGAGGCGTTCCTGGACGGACCGCCGCAGGGCGGGGACCTGCTGCTCCAGCGGACCCTGCGGGAGATGCGCGGCGAGCTGGCCGGTGCCCGGCGCCGGCGTGCGGCGCTGGTGGGACTGGCCGCGGCGGCTTCGCTGGCCGCCGTGTTCTGGGTGGGTACGCAGCTGGGCGACGGCGATCCGGGGTCGGTCGCGCTGCCGTTGCCGTCCCCGACGGTGTCGGCGACCCCTTCGCCCCCGCCTGCCGGGATCAAGAAGGGCTCGGTGACCGATCCGGCCACGGGCGCGCGGCTGACCGTACAGATGACCCCTGCCGCCCGGTGGGTCCGGGTGCACGCGGCGGTCACCGGGGTGCCGCCGGGCGAGCGGTGCCGGCTGGTCGTGCTCGCCAAGGACGGTACGCGCACCACCGCCGGCGGCTGGGTCGTGGGCAGCCAGGAGAACGGCGAGGGCAAGGGCGCCGCGCTGGACGGCTCGGCGGCCGTGGACCCGGCGGACGTCAAGGCGATCCTGGTCGAGAACGAGGCCGGGAAGGCGTACGTGTCCGTACCGCTGTGAGCACGTGAGAGGTGAGACGTGAGACGTGACGGAGCCCGGGAGCATGTCCAGCTCCCGGGCTCCTGCTTGCCACCCAATTGCGCACACCGGCGGCGTTTAAGAGTCGCGGATCATTCTTAGATCGCCGTGTTCTGCCTTTGAACTACCGCGCCACGAGAGAGGCGCAGGAGGGACTTGAACCCCCATCCGTCGATGATCGTCCGCGCTCGGTCGATCCGGTGTTCGGCGGCGAATACTGAGACTGGAGCGAGAATCTGAGATTTACGGGGCCGCCTCTGCCAGGCTTGGGCCACCCCGGCTCGTAGTGCCGGGGGAGGGATTCGAACCCCCAACTGACACCCCTGTTCAGCTTCAACATCAGTTTCAGCTTGCGCTCTCGCGCACCCCCCGCACTCGGCGGGGGGCGATCACGGGGCTACCCGAACAGGTAGCCGAACACCGCGTCCCCGACCCGCTGGTCGGTGACCTCGGTGCCGTTGGCCTCCTCGCGGGCGAACTTGACCGCCTGCTGGAGCTTCTCCACGCGGTCCAGCAGCTCGTTCACGCGACGGGCCGGAAGGGCGCCGGAGAACTTCACCGTCGTCCAGTAGCCGACGGCGACGTCCTCGTAGTAGACCTCGACCTGAGCCGGGTGCTTCTCGGTTGCCTCGGCCTTGACGTGGTTGCGCGGCACCTTCTTGGTACGGATGGTGCGGACCGGGTCCGTCCGCCAGGAGTCCGTGGACGGGTCCAGGCTCCACGACTCGGAGGCGTCCAGCACCGGCAGCTTCCGTACGAAGGTGTGCATGTCCGTCAGCTGCTTCTCCAGGAAGAGCAGGTAGGGAACGGGCACCTGCGCCAGCAGGACCCTGCCGTCCACGACGACGTCCGCGGCCGCCGTGCGGTTCGCCCAGTCCTTGGTCGCCGTCACGTCGAACAGCCGCGTCAGGGTCCCCGCCGTGGCCCGCAGCACGTCCTCCGCCTTGACCTGCACCCGCGTGGACTCGGGCGGCAGCTGCTCGCCCTCCTCGTCCTTGGGCTGGTAGGTCCGCGAGATGCCGGCCAGCAGGGCGGGCTTCTGGACGTCGTGGTGAGCCTGGGTGAGCTCCTGGAGGGACTTGGACTTGACGCCCTTTTCCACTGCGATGATCTGATTCAGCTTCGGCACGCGATGAACCTAACAGCAGCCGGGACGACCGCACATTCGAATATCACCGGGGGCCCCGGGAAGCGACGGCCGATGCCGGCTGGACACCGCGGCTCCGCTCCCCCGGGTGCGCCCGGTCGCCCGCGACCCTGCCGGGCTGGGCTTCGACCAGGCTCCCCGCTCCGATCGCGAAGTACATGCCGTGCCACCACTGCTCCATGACCAGCGCCGCGATCGGCTCACCGTAGGAGCGCCCGAAGCCGTTCGCGTGCCCGGACCGCATGACCTGCGCGAAGTGCCGGCAGTAGGCGCGGTCCATGTGCTCGAGGAAGGCCGCGGGAGCGACCCTGCCCTCCCGGAGCAGCCAGGGGATGACGAACTGGTAATCGACGAGGGTCATGGGGAGGACGCCGCTCTCCACAGCATCGCAGACGGCGGTGTGGAGGTCGACCGAGCCGGTGTGCCGGATGCCGCCGACCTCGACCGTGAAGGGCAGGCTCCGCCGTGGGACGTGCACCCGCGGCGCGCCAGCCGGCGTGAGCGGGGTGAGGTCCTCGGCGTAACAGTCCGCGAGTTGGCCCGCCGCGTACAGGTCCCGCTCCTGCGCGGCCCGGCACAGGTCGAAGGCGAGCGCGTAGTAGCGCCACAGGTCCTGGCGGTGGTTCCCCATCTGCCACAGGCAGGTACCCAAGGTCTCCATGCACGCGGCGTAGCGTTCCGTGCGGATGCCGCCTCCGTCCGTCCACTGGGTGTTGAGCATCCACAGGGTCCGCTCGTAGCAGTCGAGCAGGTCGGCCATGACCAGGGATCCGCGGGTCAGCGCCAGGACCGACTGGCCGCATTCCTGATGACGCAAGTCGGGTCCGATGTCGACCCAGTCGTTGGTCAGGCCGGTCAGCATCATGTCGTCCCGCCCTGCCGGGCCGGCCACAAACGACTGGTAGTGCCCGAAAATTCCGCTGTCGACCGCTTTCAGGTCACGCCAGTGGTCACGGTCTCGGTAGACCCAGGCGACGAGGCCCGTCGTGGGCACCTCGCTGGTATCCGCCTCGTCCCGACGCTTGGTGTCGAAATAGGCGAGATCGGCGGCCACATGAGCTCGGCGCGCCTGGAGTTCGACGGGAAGATCCGGCATGTCCCAGAGCGCCAGGACTTCGCTCTTCAGGCGGTCCTTGCGGTCCCCGTAGGCGGTGTCGACGTTGTATTCGACGTAGAAGGAGTAGTCGAGGACGGCGATGTAGTCCTGGCGCCAGTCACCCTGGTCGTCCGACAGCAGGCCCATCCACCAGGAGCCCAGTGCGAAGTTCGGGTACTCCGCCACCCCGCGGAGTCCGAACTCCGCCATGACGGCGCTCCACTCCACGGCATCACACGGGGAGAGCTTCGACTTCGTGGAGCGGCCCGCGTTCTCCCCCAGCCGGGCACGGGCGATGAGCGCGCCCACCGGATCCGCGCCCACCACCACGGGCACCAGCCCGACCCGCCCCTGTCCGGTCGCCCCGGCACCGCCGCGGCGGATCGATCGGATCTCGGCGAGCAGGGTCCGCCCGTGCTCGACCATCTCGGCGCAACCGCGCATCCAGGGCGCGAACCGTTCTCCCCATGCGGTCGGGTCCTGTGACATGGCCGCGAGCGTCGCCTCCGGATCACAGACCCACCCGCCCTGCCGCTCCGCCGGCGCCACACCCCCGACCGTCGCGCGGTGCACCCTCGCGACGTGATCCGCCAGGCGCGACCCGGCCGCACGATCACGGGTCCACAGCACGTCCAACCGGGCGGGCGCCACGGAGACCGCTCGGCTCCGTCCACCGACCCGAGCCGCCGACGTGCCAAGCCCCTTCGGGCCGAATACGTCCGTCACCCGGCTCCTCTCCGCCCGGTGGTCCCGCTCGACGAGCGGGTCCAGGACGTTGAGGGCATGCGGCGTCGCCGGTTCCGGGAACTTCACCCGCATCGGGGCGAACAGCAACCGGTGCGCTTTGTCGGAGATCAACTCAGTCATGCGGCAAGCACAGCAGAGCAGATGCCCATGGAGGCACCGGCGGGCATGGACTCCCTCCATCGAGCGATTCCTGCGGTCGGAGGAGACGTGCGCCATGCCGGGCGACCGGGATGTCCCACCCGGCCCGGGTAGGACGATCATCGCATTGCGGTCCATGACATCCTGTGACGTCACAACTCGCCGGGCGGGATCGGCGGACGTCCGGGGAATATGGGGAAGGTCCATGAGGCTCTGCTTCCTGGTGGAGGAGCACTACCGCCACGACGGCATGCCGAACGAGGTGATCCGGCAGCTCACCGCGTGGGGGCACCGGGTCGACGTGGTGCGGCCCGGCGGCTCGCTGCTGTGCATGACCGAGGCGGTCCACGCGGGCACGCACGACGCCTGGGTGCTCAAGACCGTTTCCGGCGGCCCGGGGCTGACGCTCCTCGAAGCCGCTGCCGCCGCCGGGTTGACCACGGTGAACGACGCCCGGTCGATCCGGGGCGTACGGGACAAGGCGCTGGCCGCCGCGATCGGGCGCGCCCGGGGGCTTCCGCTGCCCCCGACCTACGCGGCGGCCCGCCCCGAACTGCTCGGGGAGATACCGGCGGCGGAGTACCCGCTGGTCGTGAAGCCCGCCGACGGCAGCTCCGGGCGGGCCGTGCACCTGGTGTCCTCGCCGGAGCGGCTGGCGGCGATGCTCCCCTCGCTCGCGGGCGAGGGCCTGCTCATCGCCCAGCCGTACGTGCCCAACTCGGGCACCGACATCAAGGTGTACGCGGTCGGTGGGGAGCTGTTCGCGACCGAGCGCTGCTCCCCGCTGCACCCGGACCCCTCGGTGCGGGAGCGCCGCGTGCCGCTGACGGCCGAGGTCGCGGCGATCGCCGCGCAGGTGGGCGCGGTGTACGGGCTCGACCTGTACGGGGTGGACGTACTGCTGGGCCCGGACGGGCCCGTGGTCGTCGACGTGAACGACTTCCCGAGCTTCCGGCAGGTGCCGGACGCGGCGGCGCGGGTGGCCCGGGCGGTGCTGGGGCTGGCGCGCACGGGCGGTTCGCCGCCCCCGCCCGCGCGGTCGGCGCAGTCGTACGCGCTGCCCGTGTCCGTCCCGGCGCAGGCGTCGGCCCGGGCGGGGGAAGGCGCGTGAGGATCGGCCTGATCACGCCGGAACCCGGCCATCCGCTGCTCGCGGCCACCGCGGCCCTGCTGGCGCCCGATCACGCCGTCGAGGTGCTCGATCCGCTCGCGCCGGGGGACGCGCCCCGCTCGCCGGCCGACGTGTACCTGCTGAAGTCGAAGACCCCGCGCGCGCTGGGGCTGGCACGGGATCTGGAGCGGCGGGGCGTTCCCGTCGTCAACTCGGCGGCGGCGACCGGGCTGTGCCAGGACCGTACGGAGATGGCGGAGCTCGCGCTGCGGGCCGGTCTGCCCTTCGCCCCGACCCGTACCTTCGACTCCCTCGCGGCGTGCGCGTCCGGCGCCCCGCTCGCCTGGCCGGCGGTGGTCAAGAGCCGGTTCAGCCACCGGGGCGATCTGGTGGCACGCGTCGACGATCCGGTGGGGCTGGGGAAGCTGGCGGCGGACTGGCCTCGGGAGCCGGTCGTGGTCCAGGAGTTCGCCCCCAACGACGGCTGGGACCACAAGCTGTGGGCGATCGGGGACCAGGTCTTCGCCGCCCTGCGCCGCTCCGAGCTGTCGCCCGAGGGGCGCGGTCCCACCCGGCCGCTCGCCGTGGACGAACTGCCCGCGGGGTGGGCCGATCTGGTGCGCCGGGCCGGCGCGGTGTTCTCGCTCGACGTGTACGGCGTCGACATCCTCGACACCGGCGACGGCACCCCGCTGATCGTCGACATCAACGCCTTCCCCGGGATCCGGGGCCAGGCCGGCGCGCCGCGGGCCCTGGCGGCCCTGGCCCTCGGCCGGGCCGCCGGCGGCGCCGACGGCGGGAGCTGAGGCCGGACTGGGGGATTCCGCCCCGGCGGGCGTGTCGCCGGGGCGGTCGGGCGAGCCGCCGACGACGATCGGCGGATGGGCCTCGTCCTGCCGGTCTTCTGCGCGCTGTTCGCGGCTTTCAGCAACGCGCTGGCCACCGTGCTCCAGCGGCGCGCCGCGCTCACCGTGCCGCAGAGCTCCGGCTTCCGCTTCGGGCTGGTCCTGGACCTGCTGCGGCGGCCCGTGTGGATCGCGGGGATCCTGGCCGTGATCGCGGCCGGGGTGGGGCAGGCGGTCGCCCTCGCCACCGGTGCGCTGGTCCTCGTACAGCCGCTGTTCGTACTGGAGCTGCCGCTCGCCCTGCTGATCGCCTCCGCGGCGGCGCGGCGGCGACTGGCCGGGCCGCTGTGGCTGGCCGTGGCGGGGGTGGTGGCCGGGCTGGGCCTCACGCTGGCCGCTGCCGCGCCCGCCGGGAACCGGACGCACGTACCGCCCGACCGGTGGGCCCCGGCCCTGGCCTCCTGCGTGGTCGTCGCCCTGGCCCTGGCGGTGGCCGGGCTGCGCCGCCCGCCGGGGCGGGCCCGGGCCGGTTGCCTGGGCGCCGCCACCGCCGTCTGCTACGCGCTCACCGCCGCCCTGATGAAGGACTCGGTCAAGCTGCTGGACGAGGGGGGCCTCGTCCCGTTCCTGAGCGCGTGGCAGACGTACGCCTTCGCCGCGTCCGGGATCTGCGCCCTGCTGCTGCTCGAACACGCCATGCAGGGCGGGCCGCTGGTCGCCTCCCAGCCCGCCCTGACCCTGGGCGACGCGACCGTCAGCGTCGCGCTCGGCGTGGTGCTGTACGAGGAGCACCTGCGGACGGGGTGGTGGGTACTCCCCCAGCTGCTGGGCATCGCACTGATCTGCACCGGCGTCCTCGCCCTCGCCCGGTCCGAGACCGGGGCGGCGCCCTGACCGGCGGCGCGGGTCTGCCGCTGCGGGGAGCCGCGCGGGGAACGGGGCCGAGCCCCGGTCGTTGAGGCGGGCGGAACCGCTCAGTGGTGGTCAGGCCCGGCCTCGCCGGCGATTGAGGCGCGGGGGGCGGGGCGGGGACCCGGTTCTCGGTCCGCGCGGGCTCGTGTGCGCAGCTCGGCGCGCCGGAGCTTTCCCGAGCCCGTCCGCGGGAGTTCCGGGACGAACTCGACGGCGCGCGGGTACTTGTACGGCGCGATGGCCCCCCGCACGTGCGCCTGCAGCTCGCGCACCGTCGCCTCACCCACCGGCACGCCCTCGCGCAGCACCACGTACGCCTTGACGATCGTGCCGCGCCGCTCGTCCGGCGCCCCGACGACCCCGCACTCCTCGACGTACGGATGGGCGGCGAGGGCCTTCTCGACCTCCGGACCCGCGATGTTGTAGCCGGAGGAGACGATCATGTCGTCGCTGCGCGCCACGTACCGGAAGTAGCCCTCCCCGTCACGGACATACGTGTCGCCCGTGACGTTCCAGCCGTTACGGACGTACGCGGCCTGGCGCGGGTCCGCGAGGTAGCGGCAGCCGGTGGGTCCGGTGACCGCGAGCAGGCCGGGCCGCCCGTCGGGGACGGGATCCCCGTGCTCGTCCACCACGGCCGCGCGGTATCCGGGCACCGGGCGCCCGGTGGAGCCCGGCCGGATGTCCTCGTCGGCCGCCGAGAGGAAGACGTGCAGCATCTCGGTGGCGCCGATGCCGTCGATGACGCGCAGCCCGGTGGCCTCGTGGAACTCGTGCCACACCGCGGCGGGCAGCGGCTCCCCCGCGGACACGCAGCGCCGCAGGCCCGCCAGCCGGTCCGCGGCCCCGGCCGCCAGGATCGCGCGGTAGGCCGTGGGCGCGGTGAACAGCACGCTCACCCCGTGTTCCGCGACGAGGTCGGCCAGCCGCTCGGGGGTCGCCTGCTCGATCAGCAGGGTCGCGGCCCCGACCGCGAGGGGGAAGACGACGAGTCCGCCGAGCCCGTAGGTGAAGGCGAGCGGCGGCGTCCCGCTGAAGACGTCGTCGGGGCATGGCTGCAGAACGTGCCGGGAGAAGGTGTCCGCGGTGGCGAGTACGTCGCGGTGGAAGTGCAGGGTGGCCTTGGGGCGGCCGGTGGTGCCGGAGGTGAAGGCGATCAGCGCCACGTCGTCCGCGGCCGTGGCCACGGTGGCGAACCGGCCGTCCTTGGCGGCGCAGCGCACGGTCAGGTCCGCCGGGTCAGGGCCTCCGTACGTGAGGACGGTCAGCCCGGCGAGGCCGGCCGCTTCGAGCTCCCCGGCGTGGCGGTGGTCGCAGAGCGCGACGGCGGGCCGGCTGATGTCGTGGAGCTCGGCGAGTTCGGCGGCGCGCAGCAGCGGCATGGTGGTGACGGCCACCCCGCCGGCCTTCAGGACACCGAACCAGGCGGCCACCAGCCACGGGTTGTTGGGGCCGCGCAGCAGCACGCGGTTGCCGGGGACGAGGCCGAAGTCCTCGGTGAGCACCTGGGCGACCTGGTTGGCCCGGAGCCGCAGCTCGCCGTAGGTCCAGCGTTCCGTCGGGGTGAGCAGGCAGGGGCGGTCCGGACCCCGCTCCTCGACGGCGTCGTCCAGCAGTCGGCGGGCGCAGTTGAGCCGGTCGGGGTAGTTCAACTCCGGTAGGTCGAAGTGGAGTTCGGGCCAGAGGGAGGGTGGCGGCAGCCGGTCACGGCAGAAGGGATCGGTGTGCGCGGAAGGGGACAGCTCCATGGGGCGGCACCTCCATCAGGGAGCGGCAGCGGGGGACGGGAGCGGAAGAGGTCGCCTGTGC
The DNA here is from genome assembly GCF_043201175.1 of Streptomyces sp. NPDC048337. Lineage (NCBI taxonomy): Bacteria > Bacillati > Actinomycetota > Actinomycetes > Kitasatosporales > Streptomycetaceae > Streptomyces > Streptomyces sp. NPDC048337. The sequence continues at coordinate 577,047 of NZ_JBICYR010000002.1, read as the reverse complement.
CGGGGCGGCGTCGCCGTGGGCGGCGTCGCCGTGGGCGGCGGCACCCCTGCGCTACGGCACCCGCGACCCCGCCGGAATGCGCACCCGGACGGACTTCCCGAACTCGTCCACGATCAGGGCGAGTTCACCCCCCAGGTCGGCGGCCAGCAGCTGCACGAGCAGCAGTCCGCGGCCGCCTTCGGAGTCCGGGTCGATCACCGAGGAAGGTGCGGGCAGCCGGGGCAGCGCCGCACTCTGGTCGGCGACCTCCAGCCGGAGCCAGCCGCCGCCCGAGGCCACGCCCACCCGCATCCGGCCGGCGCCCGCGTGCCGGACGACGTTGCCGACGAGCTCGCTCACGGCCAGCAGCAGGACGTCAACCTCCTCGGCGGAGACCCGCCAGCCGTGGAGCGCGGCACGCACCCGGGCCCTGACCTGCGGGACGGTCGCCGCCACGGGATCGGTGACCCAGTGGGTGAAGCTCCTGCTGCCGCTGCGGGCGGGGGCGACGGCCTCGGCGGTGGCCCTGACGGCGGGGGTGGCGGTGGTGAGCATGACGCGCTCCCGATGGGGAAGGGGCGACGCTCCCACTGGGGTGGCTCGTGTAACCGGCCCGGAAGTCGGACCGCCGCTGGTCTTGTAGTCAGCGGAAACGCGTCGCTAGAGTCTTGGTAACACGTGTAACAGTGCTTCAGTACCGTAAGTCCGACCGGGCGACTCGCGCAAGGATTTCGGACAAAGCGCACAAACCTGTGATCGCACGTGGACTCGTCGGCCACCCTGGCCGCTCCGATCCGAAAGGGCCGCAATGACGCAATCTCCCCCGGCCGCGTTCGACATCTCCGACATGACCTGGCCGCCCCCGCCGTACCAGTCCCCCGTGCCTCCCGTGACCGGCCCGGACGGCGTCCGCCGCTTCGACGGGGTCACGTACGCGACCACGCCCGGCTACCGCCCCCGGCTGCTCGACGTGCAGCTGCCGGCCGGAGAAGGGCCGTTCCCCGCGGTCGTGTGGATCCACGGTGGCGGCTGGCTGGAGGGCGACCGCCGCTACCCGCCGCCGACCGTGCCCGCCGCGCTGCTGCACGGGGCGGTGCTCGCGGCCGGGCTCGCGCTGGTCTCCATCGACTACCGGCACAGCCTCGAAGCGCCCTTCCCGGCGCAACTGCACGATGTGAAGGCCGCGATCCGGTACGTCCGCGCGTTCGCCGACGCCCTGGGGATCGACCCGGACCGGATCGGCGTCTGGGGGGAGTCGGCGGGCGGCCACCTGGCCGCGCTCGCGGGGCTCGTCGGCCCCGGCACGCCCGACGGCGCGGCGCTGGAGGGCACGGCCGGCGTCGGCTCGGGAGAGACGGGGGTCCTGGCCGTCGTCGACTGGTACGGCTGCTCCGACCTCGAAGCCCTGGCGGCCCACCCCATGCCTCCGATGCCGTCGGGGGTCGAGTTCCCCGACCCGTACGCGGCCCTGCTGGGCGGCACCGAGGCCGAGCGTCCGGCCCTGGCGCGGGTCGCCAGCCCGGTGACGTACGCCGGGGGCCCGCACCTGCCGCCGTTCCTGCTCGTGCACGGGACCCAGGACGGCCTGGTCCCGTACAGCCAGAGCGAGGCGCTGGCCGAGGCGCTGCGGAGCGGCGAGGGCGAGGTCACCCTGCGGCCGGTGGACGGCGCGGACCACATCTTCCTCGGCTCCCCGGACATCGCCGGGATCGTCGCGGAGAGCGTCGCTTTCCTGGCCGGTCACCTCGGCGCGAGCGCCTGACCTCGCTCCCGGCTCCACCGCGCGGGGGCGCGGCCGCCCGGCGGGCCCGCGCCTCCACCGTGCGGCAGCGCCCTCCCCGCCGGGCCCGCGCCCCGCGTCCCCTCAGCACACGCACCGCCGCGAGAGGCAGCAATGAACCACGCCACCACCCCGCCCCACAGACCCGACGCGCCCGACACACGCGATGCACCCGACGCACCGGGCGCATCCCGCGCGCCCGGCCCGCGCCACGGCGCCGGGGCCCCGCACGGCCCCGGCGCCCTCGTCCCCGTCCTGGGACTCCTGCTCCTCGGGGCCGCCGGGCTGTCGGGCCTCGTCGTCCGCTCGGACGTCGCCGATCCGCCCTTCCAGCCCCTGGACGACCGCTGGCTGGCCTTGATGGGCGGCCCGCACGAGGGGCCGTACGCCGCCCTCGCCTCGGCCCTGAACTGGTTCGGCGGGCCGTTCGGCGTCGTCGTCCCGATCGCCCTGCTGGTCCTGCTGCTCGTGCGCGGGCGCCGGGTTTCGGCCACCTTCCTCTTCTTCGTCTACGTCGGCGCCAACATGGCCGTCGTCCAGGGGCTCAAGCACCTGGTGGACCGGCCGCGCCCGGCGAACCCCCTGGTCCGCGTCGACCACGGGTCCTTCCCGTCCGGCCACGCGGCCGGGGCGGCGCTGCTCGTCGTCCTCGTCGGAGTGCTGCTGGTCCCGGCGGCCCGGCGGCGGGCGTGGTGGCTGACCGGCACCGTCTTCATCCTGGCCATGATGTGGAGCCGTACGTGGCTGCACGCGCACTGGCTCAGCGACACCGCGGCCGGGGCCGCCGCGGGCGCGGGCGCGGGACTGCTGGCGTGGTGGCTCTGCCGGGGCGCCCTGGCCCGGGAGCGGGTACGTCTCCACGATCGCCGGGGGGCGGCCGCGGACACCCCGGAACGCGCCGCCGCGTAAGGGGGGCGGTCGGTCCAAGGGGTCGGGGAAGCGACTGCTCCCCGGCCCCTCAGGACGTCTGGCGCTCTACGAGCACGGCCTCGATGGTCGGTACGGGCGGGGCCGTGCCGGTTTCGACCAGCGCGTGCAGTGCGTCGGCGATCGTCGCCGCCGAGGGCAGGTCCAGGCGGACCGTGGTGAGCGCGGGCTGCTGGAGCGCGGAGAGCACGAGGTCGTCGGAGCCGACGACGGCGACCTCGTCGGGCACGGCGATGCCCTCGGCCTGGAGGGCGTGCAGGAGCAGCGCGGCGTACTCGTCGTTGTAGGCGAAGACGGAGTCCAGGCCGAGGCCGTGCCACCGGCGGGCGAGGGCGGTCGCGGATTCCCGTGTGTAGGACAGCTCCACGGGGGTCACGGTGGCCATGTGGCGGGCGGCGACGGACTCGGCGCCGGCGAGGCGCGGCCGGGCCAGGGTGCCGAGGCCGCGTTCGGTGGGCATGACCACACCGATCCGGGTCCGGCCGCGGGCGATGAGGTGCTCGGCCGCGGTGGCGCCGATCCGGGCGTGGTCGAAGCCGATGGTGAACACGCCCTCGACGGGGCGGGCCGCGAAGGCGAGCAGGCCGCGCACCCCGGCGCGGCTCAGCAGCCGGGCCGCCTCGGCGGTGAAACGGTCTCCGTCGAGGGCGACGACGGCCGCCGGGCGCAGTTCGGCCCAGGCCCGGGCGGCGTCGAGGGGGTCGGCGAAGCGGCCGGCGTGGAGGACGGCGGTGTAGCCGTGGCGGTCGAGCTCGCTGTGCAGGTCGTCGACCCAGTCGCTGACGAGCCGGCCGATGGCGGAGATCGACGCGGGCATCAGGACCAGGTTGCTGCGGCCGGCGCGCAGGGAACGGGCGGCGGCGTGCGGTACGTAACCAAGCTGTTCGGCGGCGTCGAGCACCCGGGCGCGGGTGGAGTCGCTGACCCGGTGGCCCTGGGTGTCGTTCAGCACGAAGGAGACGGTGGCGCGCGAGACCCCCGCGAGGCGGGCCACGTCAGCGCTGGTGATGGACGCGCGGACGTGCGTGTCTTTGGCCATGACGTCCCTCGACACTCCTCTTGCTCGACGTACCCTCCTTTTCAGGTTACACGAGTTAGGTCAGGTCAGGGGCGGGTGGGCCGGTGCAGGAGCCGGGAGGTGCCGGCGAGGTCCCCCAGCGGGGCGATGACCGAGTCGAAGCGCATCGTGGTGCGCGCCGGTGTGTCGTACGGCTGCCAGTGCGGCAGGTCCGGGTGGTTCGGGTCGCCGGTGCGGACGAAGGCGATCCAGGCCTGGTGCATGGCATGGGCGAGGCCGTCGCGTACGGCGGGATCGAGCCCGGCGAGGAAGGGTGCGTGCGACCACTGGTCGAAGTTGTCGAAGACGAAGGGAAGCTCGAGGCAGTGCGCGGCACCGAGCCTGCCCTCGTAGGCGGGTGTGGGCAGGTCGAACTGGTAGGCCCAGACGGGCCTGCCCAATGCGGCGCGCTCCTCGGCCAGTCGCACGGAGGGGATCCGGAACAGCTCGTCGGTGATCAGGTCCATGAGCACATCGGCCGGCCGGGCACCGGGGCGGCCGGCCGCGTACGCCGCGTAGACCCCGGGGGCGGCTTCGGCCCCGAAGGTCTCCGCGATCCGGCTCGTCACCTGCTCGGGGGTGGCGGCGGCGTACCCCTCGTCGAGCGCGAAGCCGAAGTTGGCCTCTTCGCGGGTCCAGCCGATCATCACGTCGAGGTCGGCCGCCGCTCCGTGCAGCAGGGACTGCGCGGGGTGCCGGAGGAGGGTGGTCCCGTCGATCACGGGCAGGAAGGGGGTGGGCCAGTAGCCCCAGCGCATCGTCTGCGCGAAGAGCCCGCCGCCCGCTCCGATCAGCGCGGGCCAGGGCAGGGCCCGCAGCTCCTCGGCGTCCTTGACGCCGGCCAGCTCCAGGTAGGCGGCGGTGCGCTCCAGGTAGGTGGCGGGGTCGGGCAGGTCCAGGCCGAAGGGCGGGCTCTGCAGGATCACCCGCCGGATCAGGCCGCGGGCCTCCGGGTGGCCGGCGAGGGCGGCGGTGGACACCGCTCCGCCGGACTGTCCGGCGACGGTGATCCGGTCCGGGTCGCCCCCGAAGGCGGCGATGTTCTCGTGTACCCAGCGGAGGGCGGCGAGCTGGTCGGTGAGCCAGTGGTTGGCGTCGCCCGGGTCGTCGCCTCCCGGGTCGGATGTGCCGTCCTGCGGGCCGAGGTAGAGGTAACCCAGCGGGCCGATGCGGTAGTTGATGCTGACCACGACGAGGTCGCCGTCGCGCGCGAAGGTCTCGCCGGAGTAGCCGGGCAGCGATCCGGAGCCGGAGACGAAGCCGCCGCCGTGGATCCAGAGGAGCACCGGGCGGCGGGCGTCGTCGGCGGCGGGGGTCCAGACGTTGAGGGTCAGGCAGTCCTCGTCGAAGGGGGGTGATCCGTGCCCGCCGAGCACGGGGTCGCCGCCCTCCTGGTACATCTGCGGGGCACTGGGGCCGTCGGCGGTGGCGTCCCGTACGCCGGACCAACCGGGGTGCGGGCGGGCCGGCCGCCAGCGGTGGTCTCCGACCGGGGGTGCGGCGTAGGGGACGGCGCGGAAGACGGCGATGCCGCCTTCGATCGCGCCGCGGAGGCTGCCTGCGGGCAGGTCGACCACCGTTCCGTCCTCGCGTGGAGGGTGCGCCTGGGCCATGACTCGATCCTTCCTGGGTGCGCACGAGGGTGCGCGCCGAGACCAGCATATTGCGTAATTTTCGCGATCGTCAATCATTCGCGATGGGCGACGGCGTTACAGCCACAGGCTGTCCGAGGCCATGCGCTCGGACTCCGTACGCAGCAGCGGCCCGAAGGCCCGCCACAGGACCAGGACGGTCCCGACGCCGAGCACCGCGCCGGCGAAGGTGTCGCTGAGCCACTGGGCGTGCAGCCAGGTCCGGCTGCACGCCATGGCGACCACGTACGCGGCGCCGAACAGCCACCACCAGCGGCGCGCACGCGGCGGGAACACCACGATGGCGGCCACCATCACGAGGATCACGGCACTGAACACCTGGCCCGAGGGGTACGAGCCGTCGTTGACCAGGACCGACGGGTGCGGGGGGCGCGGCCGGTCGGCGAGCTGCTTGAGGGGCAGGACCACCAGGACGTTGGCGGCGACGGCGCCGGTGAAGACGAAGAGGGCGGAGCGCCAGCGCCCGTAGACGCAGAGGCAGCCGACGAGCGCGAGCGGCAGCACGAGGCCGAACGGGCCGCCGAGCCGGTCCAGCGCGATGGCCCAACCCTCGCCGCCGCCGGTGGAGTTGGCGTTCACGGAGGCGGCCCAGTCATCGTCGAGGCCCTGGAAGGCGGGGCGCGGGACGAGGCGGAGCCACAGCGCCACCAGGAGCGATACGAGGAGGAGACCGAGGCCGTACGCGAGGGCGCGGCGGGGCGGGGCGGCCGGGAGGTGGTGCGGTTGCCGGTGGGTCGGCATGACGAGCCTTTCGTGATGGCCGCCCCGGGCCATCCCCGGGGCCATCCCCTGGGCGGGGCGGCTGGGGAGCGGGGACGGGGAGCGGGGGCATGCGGCGGGCGGGAGCGGGAGCGGGACGGGGAGCGGAAGCGGCTGGGGGTGCGGGGAGCAGGAACGGGCAGCGGGAGCAGGAGCAGGAAGCGGGACCGGGCAGCAGGCGCAGGGAGCGGGGGACGGGGAGCCGGAGCGGGCGGCAGGGGCGGGGAGCGGCAGCGAGAGCGGGCAGCGGAGGCAGGAAGCGGGACGGGGTGGGCAGGGCTGCCCGGACCGGCGGAGCCAGCGGCTTGACCGACCCGGGGATGGACAGCCCGGGATGGCTTCGGCCGGGGCCAGGCGGGCGGGCCGACGGGGTCGGCCGCTCGCCGGGGCCCGCTCGGGCGCCGAACATGGCCAGGGGTCGGACAGTGATGCGGGACTGCGTTCGGCGCCGGGGGGCGCCCCGGCACACACCCGGCCCCGTCGGGGGTCGGCTGCGTTCGCGCGGCCCCGCGCACCACCCCGGCCTCGGCGTCTCTTGAGGCGCGGGGTCCGCAGCAACGCCCGGTCCTTCAGCCTCGGCGACCTGCGAGGCCTGGGGTGCGGGGCCGCGCCCCGATCCCTCAACCCCGCCGGCATCTGAGGCACGGGATCCGGGATGGTGATCCCTCAGCCTCGCCGGCGTTTGAGGCGTGGGGTGGCGCCCCCGGGCGGGCGGCAGGGCCCTGCCTGGAGCCGGGTCCGGCCGGCGGCACGGAGTATGGCCGATGCGTGACGGCCGCCACAAGGGCAAGACGGTTTTCCGACACATCTGCCCAGTTCAGTGGCCTTGGGAGAGTGGTTACACGCCATCGCAGACTCGGTCACGATCTGCGCAACGTCCGTGCTCAACCTCTAGCTAGCGCGGGAAATGGGTGCTACACAGTGTCCCAGCGCCTGAGGTGACACGTGTAACAACACCGCACCACCTCCATCCATCCTTTCGGCGCACCCTTTCGGCGACACCGCCCCCTCCCCTCCCGCTCGGTCCCCCGAGGAGTCGTCATGGCCCTGCCCGAAACCGCCGGCCCGCCCGTTCCCGCGGTTCCCGAAACTCCCCGCCATCGAGGGCTGCTCCCCCTCCTGCTCTTCGCGAACTCCGCGATGATGGCCGTCTACATGGGCGTCGGCTCCGTCCTCCTGCCCCTGCAGATCGCCGCCATCGACCCCGTCCGCAAGGTCGCCGTCCTCGGCCTCATCGGCGGGATCAGCTCGATCTTCGCGACCGCCTTCAACCCGGTCGCCGGCGCCCTCTCCGACCGCAGTGGGCGCCGCAGCCCCTGGATCCTGGGCGGAGCGCTCGGCTCCCTCGCGGGTCTGGCCCTGCTCGGCAGCGTCGGTACCGCGCTCCTCGTCGGCATCGGCTGGTGCCTGGTCCAGGCGACGATGAACATCTATCAGGCGGCCGTCACCGCCATCGTGCCCGACCGCATCCCCGCCGCCCGCCGCGGTACCGCGTCCGCCCTGGTGGGGCTCGGCCTGCCCATCGGCGGCACGGCCGGTGTGCTCATCGCCTCCCAGACCTCGGAGCACCTGCGGACCGGCTATCTCGTCTTCGGCGCGGTCATCGCCCTCGCCGCGATGCTGCTCACCGCCTTCTGCCGGGACGTTCCGCGCGCCCCTGTCGTCTCCGAGCGGCCCAAGGGTGGTCAACTCGCGCTGTTTCTCTCCGCGTTGGCGCATCACGACTTCCGGTGGGCCTTCATCGGGCGGGCGCTGATGGTCCTCGGCTATTTCTCGGTCGTCGGCTACCAGCTGTACATCCTCGACGACCACATCGCGCTGCCCGCCGGGCTGACCCCGCCCGCCGCGATGGCCGTGCTCACCCCGGTCTCCATGGTCGCGATGGCCGTGTCGACGCTGCTGGGCGGGCTGCTGTCCGACCGGTGGGACCGCCGCAAGGTGTTCGTCGGCGTCTCGGCCGCACTCGCCGGGCTCGTGATGGTCGTCCCCGTGGTCAGCCCGACCTGGACCGGCATGCTCGTCTTCAGCGCGCTCAACGGCCTTGCCTTCGGCTGCTTCATGGCCGTCGACACCGCGCTCGTCACCCTGGTCCTCCCCCGCTCCGAGGACGCGGCCCGCGACATGGGCGTCCTCAACATCGCCAACGCCGGGCCGCAGGTCATCGCCCCCTTCGTCGCCTCCGCCGTCGTCACCTCTCTGGGCGGCTACACCCCGCTCTTCCTCGTCGGCGGGGCCCTCTCCCTCATCGGAGCGCTCGCCATCCTCCCGATCCGCAGCGTGCGCTGAGCTCCGGCGGGCGCGCGCCGAGGGTCGCGCGCCCGCCGGTCGTCCTTCCGACCCTCTCCTCTGTGAAGGAGCATTCTGTGAGACGCAAGCGAGTTCTGCCGCTGGCCGCCCTGGTGCTGTGCACGCCCGCCCTGGCCGGCACGGCACCGGCCGCCGCCACGCCGCGGACCGCGCCCGCCGGCCCGCTGCGGATCCTGCTCACCAACGACGACGGCTACAACGCGCCGGGCATCCGCAAGGCCTTCGACCGGCTGACCGCCGCCGGGCACGACGTCACGATCGTCGCCCCGCTCACCAACCAGAGCGGCACCGGTACGAAGATGATGAGTGCGTCCTCGATCACGGTGAAGCACCCCGAGCCGAAGGTCTGGGCCGTGGACGGCACCCCGGGCGACTCCGTCGCCTTCGGCCTGGCCGAGGTCTTCGCGGGCAATGCCCCCGACCTGGTGGTCTCCGGGACCAACTTCGGCCCGAACGTCGCCGGGCTCGCCACCCACTCCGGTACGGTCGGCGGCGCCGTCGCCGCGCTGGAGTCCGGTGTGCCGGCCATCGCGCTGAGCACCGGCGGCGTGAGCGCGCCCGATCCGGTCACCACCGTCAACGCGATGGACCCCACGGTCGACTTCGCCGTCCGGCTGATCGACCGGCTGCGGGCGCGCGCCCGGTCCGGGCGGCTGCTGCCGCAGGGGGTCGGGCTCAACGTCAACCACCCCGTCGTCGGCGCGGACGGCAAGGGCACGGCCGCCGGTGTGGCCACGACCTTCCAGGATCCGCAGAACTTCCTCCAGCCCGACTTCACCGACTCCGGCGACGGCACGTGGAAGGTCTCCGTGAAGGTGGCCCTGCGGCCGGCGGCCAAGGGCAGCGACGTCGAGGCCGTGAGCGAGGGCCGGATCGCCGTCAGCCCGATGAACGCCGACTGGAACACCGGCCCGGCCGACCAGGCCCTGATCACCGGCCTGATCGCTGGACTGCGCCCGTAAACCCACCCCACCGGACGGCCGGGGGCGAGCGCCACACACGCCCCCGGCCCACGGTCACCCCCAGGAGGACGGATGAAGTGGCCCGGAAGGCCGCCGGCTTCGGCAAGACCCCTGATCGGTACGGCCCTTGCGCTCGCGGCCCTGCTCGTCGTGTCGGTGCCGCCGGCGGCCGCCGACCAGACACCACGCCCGGTGGTCACCCTCGCGCAGGGCGCCCTGCGCGGGCAGGCGCACGACGGGGCGCAGGAGTTCCTCGGTGTCCCGTACGCCGCTCCCCCGGTCGGGGACGCGCGGCTGCGGGCTCCGCAGCCGCCGCCCCGGTGGACCGGGGTGAGGGACGCCGTGCGGCAGGCCCCCGCGTGTCTGCAGTTCTCGCCGTTCGGGCTGCGTGATCCGCGGAACGTCAGCGAGGACTGTCTGTACCTGGACGTGTACCGGCCGCGGACGGCCCGGCCCGGGTCCCGGCTCCCCGTGATCGTGTGGATGCACGGGGGTGCGTACAGCCAGGGGACGGGCACGCAGTTCGGCGGGCGGACCATGGCCGATCTCACCCAGACCGTCGTGGTCAGCATCAACTACCGGCTGGGGCAGCTCGGTTATCTGGGACTGCCCGAGGTGGCCGGGGAGAACGCCCTTCGCTCCGGGTCCTTCGGCCTGATGGACCAGGTCGCGGCCCTGCGCTGGACGCGGGAGAACATCGGCGCGTTCGGCGGCGATCCGGGCAGCGTCACGGTCTCCGGGCAGTCCGCGGGCAGTGGTTCCGTCTGCGCGCTGCTGGCCGCGCCGTCCGCCGCCGGCCTGTTCCACCGGGCCGTGCTGCAGAGCGGGCCGTGCACCCTGCTGCGCACTCCCGACCCCGCGCGGGCCGAGGCCGAGGCGCGGGCCTTCGCCGCTCAGGCGGGGTGCGCCGGTCCGGCCGGCGTGGCCGCTTGCCTGCGCGGCGTCCCCGGAGCGGCTCTGGTCGAGGCCGCCCGTACGCTGCCCACCTCGGGTCCTGCGTCCGGCGACGGGCTGCTGCCGGTGGACCCGGCGCGGGCCATCGGGAGCGGGGCGTGGAACAAGGTGCCGGTCCTGATCGGGAGCACGCGCTCCGAGTCCCGGTTGTTCGTCGCCCTGACCCAGCCGCAGTTGTCGGCGGAGCAGTACGCGGCGCAGGTGCTGGCGCAGTACGGGGACGCGGGCGCCGAGGTGCTCGCCCGCTATCCCGTGGCCGCCCACGGCTCGCCCTACCTGGCGCTGTCCGCCGTCCTGACCGACTCGACCTTCGGCTGCCACACGGCGTGGACGGCGCAGCTCTTCGCCGCCCAAGTGCCGACGTACGCCTACGAGTTCGACGATCCTGATTCGCCGACGCTGGCGGGCGCGCAGGTGCCGGGGCTGGACGAGTCGAACGCGCACAGTGCGGAGCTGGCGTACCTGCACGACTTCACGATGGGCGAGCGGCCACTGACTCCGGTCCAGGTCGCACTGGCCACCCGGATGAAGCGCTACTGGGGCGCCTTCGCCCGGTCGGGCGCCCCCGCCGTGCCGGACCAGCCCGGGTGGCCCCGTACCGGCGCCGGCACCGGCACCGTGCTCACCCTCAACCCCCTGGCGACGCGGGCGAGTACGTCGTTCGGGGAGGACCACCAGTGCGCGTTCTGGCGGGCTCGGGCGACCTAGACCTGGCCAGGCATGGTGGAACTACTGGAGATGTGTCGCAGTTCGGACAAGGTCGGCGACGGCTCTGGACCGGCTGTGCGGTGGCCAGGCGATCACGGTGGTGACTTTCGGCGCGTCCAGCACGGGCACGGCGGCGAGGTCGCCGTGCAGTTGGGCTCGGCACGACTCCGGTGAGACCGCGCAAGCCCGGCCGAGCGCGACGAGCTGCAACAACTGGGCGTGGTCGCGGACCTGCGGGCCGGGGCCCGGCGGGTAGGTGCCGTCGGAGTCGGGCCAGCGTGGCAGGGGCAGGCCCGGCAGCCCGGTGATGTCGGCCATGTGCAGATGGGCCCGAGCGGTGAGCGGATGTCCGGCAGGCAGGACCGCCACCTGGCTCTCCTCGCTGAGCTCTTCGGTGTGAAGCCCGGCCGTCGAGTCGAACGGCCGGTGCAGCAGCGCCACGTCGGCCCGGCCATCGCGCAGCAGCCGTTCCTGCTCGGCCGGGCCGCACAGGATGACGTCGACGGGGACCGCACCGGCTTCGGCGGCGTACGTGTCGAGCAGTTTCGCCAGCAGTTCCCGGGAGGCGCTGGCTTTGGCGGCCAGGACCAGGCCGGGACGGCCGGTCGCCCTCCCGGCCGCGCGGCGGGTCCGGCGCTCGGCGGCGGCGACCGCGTCCAGGGCCGCCCGGCCCTCGTCCAGCAGCACCGAGCCGGCCTCGGTCAGCGTGACGGTGCGGTTGGTCCGGTCCAGCAGCACTGCTCCGAGCCGGCGTTCGAGCTGCTGGATCGCGCGGGACAGGGGCGGCTGGGCGATCCCGAGCCGCTGTGCGGCGCGCCCGAAGTGCAGTTCTTCGGCGACGGCGACGAAGTAGCGCAGTTCCCGGGTCTCCATGCGGCCACGCTATCGGAGTCCATACCCTGAAGGTATCGTCGCCCACCCGATCGGTCTTGGACCGCACCCGGATTCCAGGGGCAGCATGGCCCGCATGAGCGAAACGAAGGTCGCGCTGGTCACCGGCGCGAACAAGGGAATCGGTTACGAGATCGCCGCGGGCCTGGGCGCCCTGGGGTACCGGGTGGCCGTGGGAGCGCGGGATGCGGCCCGGCTGGAAACCGCCGTCGAGAAGCTCCGCGCGGGCGGGGCCGACGCGTTCGGCGTGCTGCTGGACGTGACCGGCGACCGCAGCGCCGCCGACGCCGCGGCATCGGTCGAGCGCCAGGCCGGACGGCTGGACGTGCTGGTCAACAACGCGGGTGTCTCCGGGCCGATGGGCCCGGACTGGGCGCAGGACCCGACGACCCTGGATCTCGATGTGGTCCGCGCGGTCGTGGAGACCAACGTGATCGGCGTCATCCGGGTGACGAACGCGATGCTCCCGTTGCTGCGCCGCTCATCCTCGCCGCGCATCGTCAACATGTCCAGCAGCGTCGGCTCCGTGACCCTGCAGTCCGACCCGGATGTCGAGCTGGGTGCGGCCATGTCGGCCTACGCGCCGTCGAAGTCGTTCTTGAACGCCGTGACCGTGCAGTACGCCCGGCAGTTCGCAGGCACGGGCATCCTGATCAACGCCGCCTGCCCGGGCCTGGTCGCGACCGACTTCACGGGCTTCTTCGGGGACCGCACCGCGGAGCAGGGCGCGCTGATCGCCGTCAAGCTCGCGACGCTGCCCGATGGCGGCCCGACCGGCAAGTTCTTCAACGACGCCGGCGTCGTGCCCTGGTGATCACGGCGCGCTTGCCGGGGTGTGCCGCTGATGTGGTGCCCGGCCCACCCGAAGCTCGGCGAACGGGATCTTCGCCCGGATCGGTCAGCACCCGCGGCGGCGTCGGCGGCGCAGTACCGCGAACGCGGAGGCGGCCAGGGCAACCAGGGCGGCGGATACCGTCAGGAGCCAGACCGGGATGCCGTCTCCCACGGTGAGGAGCTCGCCGTGGTAGACGACCCGGCGGTACGGGGTGTCCTTGGCGGTCGCGCGCAGTTCGTGGTCGCCGTCGATGCGGCCCGGCTCCGGGAAGCGCTGGTCGATCGCGGTCAGGAACACCTGCTTCCCGCCCGCGAGTTCGGCCAGCGGGCCGTCCTTCGGGGTGACGGTACCGGCGAAGGTCACCTCGGGGGCGGACCCGCCGATCGCGGAGCCGGGCTCCATCCGGTGATCGGCCAGCACGTACAGGCCGAGGGACTGGGGGGTGCGCGCCATCCGGGAGAGCCGCATGGGGTAGACCAGCCGCGGGCTCTCGAAGCGGATCTTCAGCGGGTCCAGGTCGCCCCGCAGCGCCGTGCCCTGCTGTCGCGGGGCCAGCCGTACGGCCACGTACTCCCACTTCTGGTCGACGTACGGTTTGACCTCGGTGGCGAGCCGGTCGGGGAGCCTGAAGCCGTTGGACTCCAGCCAGTTCTTCAGGGCGTCGGGGTCGGTGGCGGTGAGGCGTGCGACGTCGAAGTCGCCGAGCTGCTCGCGGCCGACGACGCCGACGCCCGCCTCGGCGCTGCGGGGCGGGGCGGCTCCGGCGCTGTCGCCCGTGCGCGAGGAGAAGGGCCAGTCGCCGTCGCGCGGCCAGAAGTAGCTGCGCTTCCTGCTTTCGGGCCGGGTCAGCCAGGTGAGCTCACGGAACATGTCGGCATCGCCGAGCTCCACCGTGGCCCGTCCCGGCACGGGCATGATCCAGGCGGCCCGGTGGGCGTCCCCGCCGACGGTGAAGCGCATGACGATCTGTTCCGTACGGCCGTCCCAGCGCACGACGGAGGTCTCCCGGTCGACCCCGATCCGGGACTGCCCGTCGGGGACCATCGCCCCGCAGCCGCACGCGTAGGCGGGGTTGACCAGAGCGCCCACCTGGGTCGCGAGCAGGGCGAAGAGCAGCACGGCGATTCTTCGTTTCATCCACACGGGGTCTCAGACGACCCCCCGGGTGATCCGGTTCCGGTGCCTGTGCCTGCTGCCCGGGACCGGGCTCAGCTGCGCGTGCCGGATCCCGTGCCGACGGCGTTGCGCCAGATCGTCACGTCCAGCGTCATGTACTTGCTGGGCGAGCCCTCGGGCGAGAAGCCCTGCACGGTGACCAGTCCCACGTGCCCGGTGCCCGTGATGACACAGACCTGCCGGCCCTTCGCGAGCTTGGTCAGATAGATGTTCTTGGCGAAGCGGGTCTCGGCGCGGCAGACGGCGAGGGAGCCCTCCTGGCCCGGGTCGAGCAGCACCATGTTGCCCTCGGAGACCTCCGCGTCGAGGTATCCGCCGGAGTCGTAGGAGAGTTCGTAGCCGCCGTCCTCGCCCTGCTGGGGGCGGACGTCGTCGTCCCCGAGGGTCAGGTGGTAGCCGGCGGTGAGGTTGATCCCCTTGAAGTCGGCCGGCTTCGGGTCGGCCTTGGCGCTCGGCTTCGAGGAGTTCGAGGAGCCCGCCTCCGTCCCGCCGCCCGCCGGCTTGTCGTCGGCCTTGCCCTGGTCCGAGCCCTGCGCGGAGCCGGCGCTGCCCTTCGCCTTCTGCCCGTCGTCCTTCTGCAGCACGTACGCCGTGGCGCTGCCCGCGACGGCGAAGATCAGCACGGCCGCCAGGGCGATGAGCACGCCCCGCTTGCCCTTGCCCTTCGGCGGCATCGGCGCTCCGGGGTACGGCTGCGGGTGCGGGTGCGGATGCGGCTGTGCCGGGAACTGGGTCGGTGCGTAGGCGTGGGCGGGGGCCTGCGGCGCGGGGTACGGCGTCGGGGGCTGCTGCACGGGCGGTACGGGCTGATGCACGGGCTGCACCGGCTGCTGCACGGGCTGTTGTACCGGCTGTTGTACGGGCTGCTGCGGCATCGCCGGCCCGAAGCCCGGCGGCGGTGTGGCCGGGGCCGCCGGCGTGGTCGGCGAGTAGGCGGCCGGGGCGGTCGCCGGGGGCGGCGGGGTCTGGACCGGGGCGGGGGCGGCCGCGCGGACCGTGATGTCCGCGGCGACCGAGACCGGCAGCCAGTCCTCCGGCCGGCGCAGCACCGTCTCCGCGTTGGCGGTCTGGCACAGCGTGATGATCTCGGCGATGCTCGGCCTGGCCTCGGGGTCCTTGGCGAGGCAGCGGGTCACCAGCGCCGTCAGCCGCTCGGGGACACCGGTGAGGTCGGGCTCCTCGTGCACGATCCGGTAGAGCACCCCGTGCGAAGTGCCCTCGCCGAAGGCGGGGGTGCCCGTCGCCGCGTACGCCGCGACCTGGCCGAGGGCGAAGATGTCGGTGGCCGGGGTGACCTTGCGCCCCGCCGCCTGCTCGGGGGCCATGAACGAGGGCGTGCCGATGGTGACTCCGCTGCCGGTGAGCGAGGTCGCGTCGGCGGCGTAGGCGATGCCGAAGTCGATGACGCGGGGGCCGTCCGCGGCGAGCAGCACGTTGGACGGCTTGAGGTCGCGGTGCACGATGCCCGCACCGTGGATGACGTGCAGGGCCTCCGCCATGCCGGCGATCAGCAGCAGCACCGCCTCGACCGGCAGCGCCCCGTGCGCGACGACCGCGTCGGCGAGCGAGGGTCCGGGCACGTAGGCGGTGGCCAGCCAGGGCTGGGCGCCTTCGGTGTCGGCGTCGATGACGGGGGCGGTGAACAGGCCCTGCACCCGCTGGGCGGACTGCACCTCCTGGGCGAACCGGCGGCGGAATTCGGCGTCTTCACCGAATTCGGGGCGGATGACTTTGATGGCGACGGGCCGACCGCCGGGCGTGTACGACAGGTACACCTTGCCCATGCCGCCGGCGCCGAGCTTGGCGGCCAGCCTGTATCCGGCGATGGTGGTCGGGTCGTCCGCCGCGAGCGGCTGGAAGACCTGCGGATTACCGGCCCGGCCCGGCTGCTGACCACTCATCAACTCATGTCTCCCACGCTGATCTCTCCCGACGACCGGCACCCTACCCAACCGCCGGGCCTCCTTCTCACACGGGCGGACCGCACGGGCGGCCGACGGTCCGTCAGGCGAGGGGCGCCGCCGCCACGTTCGGGGGACCTGTGAAGCTCGGGCCAGCCGCCCGCCGCCTGGGCCGGCGTGTAGCAGACCTGGCCGACGACGACGCCGAAGGTGCGCGGGCCCAGGGCCGCCCGCGTCGCGGGCCCGCGTGACCAGGCGCTTTCGGGAGTAGCGGCTCCCGCCGATGACAAGGATATTTCGCATGCGTCCGACTCTGCCGCTGTAGTGTCCCCGGCGGAACTGACCATCGACTGAGCGCGTATGAAGGAAAACTGGTGATCGACGTGCAGCGGCTGCGCGTCCTGCGCGCCGTGGCCGAGCACGGCAGCTTCAACAAGGCGGCCGGCGCCCCGCTCCTGACCCCGTCGGCCGTCTCCCAGCACATCGCCTCGCTGGAACGCACGGTCGGCCACCCGGTGGCGGTGGTGCGCGCCGGCGTGGCCGACCTCGCGCTGACCCACCACTTCGACGGGCCGCCTCCGGTGCGGCCGGGCGGACGTCCGGAGCTCGACTGGACCCCGCTGATGGAGGATCCGCTCCGGCTGGTCCTGCCGCGCGGGCACCGGCTCACGGGCCGGTCCTCGATCGGCCCTGCCGAACTCTCCGCCGACCGCTGGGTGCTCGGCTGCCTCAAGACGGAGACCTTCCTGCGCCGCTACCGGGAGCCCGCCGGCTTCGACCTCGTGGTCGGGGCGTCCACCACCGACCACTTCTTCGGGCAGACGCCGGTCGCTGCCGGGGTCGGGGTCTCCCTGGTACCGCACGTGGCGCCGGCCCCCGGACCCGGGCCGGCCGTCATCCGCGTCGAACCGCCGTGCCCCGCCCGGCACATCGGGGTCGTCGTCCCGCGCCGACGCCGCCCCCACCCGTACGCCGACGCCCTGACCGGGGCCCTGACCGCTGCCGCCGCCTCGGCGGGGGACGGAGTCCGCCCGTGAGCCACCGCCTGTTCGGGCTCGCCGCCAATCCGGCGCTGCCCTCCGGGCTCCTCGACCGGCTGCTGGCACTGGCGGTGGCCGGGGGTCCGGAGGCGGCCGAAGGACCGTTCGACTTCGACACCGAGGAGCTCGCTCTCGCCCTGGCCGACCGTCCCGACCTCGGGCGCGCGCGGGCGCGGGTGCTCGCCGCGCGGGCGGAGAGCACCGCCGTCGGACTGGCGTACGGCGGGCAGCTCCACGCCGACGACGTCGATCCCGGGGCCTGGCCCCTCGCCGCCGTCGCGCTGCTCGACGCGGGCGCCGACCGGCCCGCCTGGGCCCGCCTCCTCGCCGCGCACCCCGACCCCGGCATCAGGTGGCGACTGGCCTCCTGCCCCGGGCTGCCGACGGACGTAGCGGAGACCCTCGCCGCCGACCCGGACACGGGTGTGGTGGCGGAACTCGCCCTGTGGACCACGGCGGAGGTCGCCACCCGCCTCGCCCGCCATCCGCACGCGGAGGTCCGCTACGCGGCCGCCCTCAACGAGGCCGCGGCACCCGCCGCGCTGGCGGCCCTGATCACCGGCGTGGGCCTCGATCCGGCCGTGTCCTGCCTGGTCTGCGACATCAAGGACGTGCCGTTCACCCACCACCCGTACTGCCCGGACCCGGACTGCGAGCTGCGTTCCGGCGCCGCCTGCGACGGTACGCACGGCTCCACGGTCGAGGAGACCCGGGAGCGGGCGGCCCGCAATCCGGCGACACCGGCCGCCGCCGCGGCCACCCTCGCCGGCGATCCCTCGATGCTCGTCCGGTGGACGCTCGCCGAACGGTCCGATCTGCCGCGGGAGGTCTACGCCCGGCTCGCCGAGGATCCCGTGCCCGGCGTCCGGGAGGCGGTCGCCGGCAATCCCGCCATCGGCGAGGACCTCGTCCGCGCGCTGGCCGCCGACCCCTCGCACGAGGTCCGCCGCGCCCTCGCCCGCCACCCGGGCCTGCCGCTCGACGTCCTGGCCGGGCTGGCCCGGAGCACCCGTATCGGATCGGTGCTGCCGCCCCGCATCGCCGCGGCCACCCCAGGCGAGTTGGCCGGGCTCGCCGCCTCGCCGCACGCGGCCGTACGGATGCTCGTGGCCCACCACCGTGACCTGGAACCGGAGTTGCGCGACGCGCTGGCCGCCGATCCGGACGCGGCGGTGGTCTCGGCGGTCGCCCCGCACCCCGGGCTGGCCGAGGAGCGGCTGCGCTCCATGGTGGCGGCCCACGGGGGACGGGTCGTGGCCCGGGTGGCCGCCAACCCGGACGCGCCGGGCGCCCTCCTGGAGGAACTCGCCCGCCGGGAGCCGCCCGTACGCAAGGTCCTGCGGGCGATCGCCGCCCATCCGCACGCGACGGCCGAGGCGCTGCGGCCCTGCCTGGCCGACCCGAAGGCGGGACCGATCGCCGCCGCCCACCCGGCGCTGCCGCCCGCGCTCCTCGTGGACCTGCTGGACGGCGGCGACGAGCGGCTCGCCGAGGCCGCGGCCGGCAACCCGTCGCTCCCCGTGGCCGCGATGGCGGAGCTGACGGCCCGCTACGGCCGCGCCGCGGAGCCGGGGGTCACCAGGCCCGTCTCGTAGGCGAGGACCACGGCCTGGGCGCGGTCGCGGAGCGACAACTTCGCGAAGATCCGGGCCACATGGGTCTTCACGGTGGCCTCGCTGAGGGTCAGCTGCCGCGCCAGCTCGGCGTTGGAGCGGCCGTGGCCCATCAGCGTGAGCACCTCGCGCTCGCGCGGGGTCAGCGCGGCCAGCTCCCGGTGGGTGGCGGCCGTGGCGAGGCGGTCCGGCCCGGGCGCGCCCGGGCCGCAGCGCTCCACCAGGCGGCGGGTGATCGACGGGGCGAGCAGCGCGTCGCCGGTTCCGACGAGGCGGACGGCGTTGGCGAGGTGTTCGGGGGTGACGTCCTTGAGCAGGAAGCCGCTGGCCCCGGCGGCGAGGGCGGCGTAGACGTAACTGTCGAGGTCGAAGGTGGTCAGCATGATCACCCGGCATTCGGGGACCTGGGCGAGGATGCGCCGGGCGGCCTCCAGGCCGTCCAGGTTCGGCATGCGGATGTCGAGCAGGACCACGTCGGGGCGCAGCCGGCGCACTTCGGCGACGGCCTCCGCCCCGTCGGCGGCAACGCCGACCACGTCGATCCCGCGGGCGGTCAGGATCATCCGGAAGCCGGTGCGGACGAGCTCCTGGTCGTCGGCGATCACCACCCTGGGCGCGGGCCCCGGCCCGGGCGCGGTCACGGCCGGTCCAAGGGCAGGCGGGCCCGCACCCGGTAGCCGCCGCCGAGCCGGCGGCGGGCGTCGAAGTCGCCCCCGTAGACGCCGACACGCTCGCGCAGCCCGAGCAGTCCGCGCCCGGCTCCGTCCACCGCGGGCTGTGCCGCGGCACGGGCCGGACCCGCCTCACCGCCCGTGCCCGCCGCGAACACGCTCGGCCCGCTGTCGAGGACCTCCACGCGCAGCGCGTGTTCCGCGTACCGCACCGTCACCTCCACCTTGCCCCCGTCTCCGTGCTTGAGCGCGTTGGTCAGCGCCTCCTGGATGATCCGGTACGCCGT
Organism: Streptomyces sp. NPDC048337; assembly: GCF_043201175.1. NCBI lineage: Bacteria > Bacillati > Actinomycetota > Actinomycetes > Kitasatosporales > Streptomycetaceae > Streptomyces > Streptomyces sp. NPDC048337. The sequence continues at coordinate 557,548 of NZ_JBICYR010000002.1, read as the reverse complement.
GACGTCGATCCCGGCCGGCAGCGGACGCGGGTCCCCGGAGACCCGTACCTCCACCGGCAGGCCGGCGAAGGCGAACCGGTCGATCAGCGGGCCGAGCCGGGTCAGGCTCGGCTGCGGCTCCGTGGCCGCCGCGTACGGCTCCTCGCTGCCGTCCTGCGCGGGCGCCAACAGCCCCAGCAGGTGCCGCAGTTCGGTCATGGTGGTCCGCCCGGCGGCCTCGACGGCGCCCATCGCAGCCGCGGCCTCCTCCGGAAGGGTGCTCAGCACCTCCCGTGCGGCACCCGCCTGGACCACCATCAGGCTCACGTTGTGGCTGACGATGTCGTGGAGTTCGGCGGCGATCCTGGCCCGTTCCGCGTCCACGGCGGTACGGGCCGCGCTCTCGCGTTCCCGTTCCAGCAGCCAGCCGCGCTCCCCCAGGGCCGCCCTGTGCCCGCGCCGGGCGCGTGCCAGGGCCACGCCCAGAGCCGCGGCCACGACCGCGGCCACGCAGGCGACAGCCGCCGCGATCATCGTTCCCACTGTCGCATCCCCCCGTCCGCTTGTGCCTCATTCTGCCGGACGGCCCGCGTACATCCCCAGGATGACCTGCCCGGACCTTTACATCCGGGGGTTGACGCACCCTCCGTGGCCGCCGTCTTAGGTTCGAGCCATGACAACTGATCACGGAAGTGCGGGGCACCCGGTGGTGCGACTGGAGAGCGTCCACAAGGAGTACGGCGACGCGAAGGCCCTGGACGGGCTGTCACTGGAGATCCGGGCCGGCGAGGCGGTCGCGGTGATGGGCCCCTCGGGCTGTGGCAAGTCCACCCTCCTCAACATGGTGGCGGGTCTGGACCGGCCGACCTCGGGCCTCGTCGAGGTGCACGGCCAGGACCTGGGGCGGCTGAACGAGACCGGGCTGGCCCTCTTCCGGCGCCGCGATGTCGGCATGATCTTCCAGTTCTTCAACCTCATCGACGATCTGCCGGCGCTCGACAACGTGGCGCTCGCCGCCCAGTTGACCGGCACGTCGGCCCGGCAGGCGCGCCGCCGGGCCCTGGAGCTCCTCGACGAGCTGGGCGTGGCCGACCGCCGCAACAGCTACCCTGCGACGCTGAGCGGCGGCGAGCGCCAACGGGTCGCCGTGGCCCGGGCGTTGATGAACCGCCCGGCCCTGCTGCTGGCGGACGAGCCGACCGGAGCCCTCGACAGCCGCTCGGGCGAGCAGGTGATGGACCTGCTGATCGACCTCAACCAGATCGGCCAGACCCTCCTGATCGTCACCCACGACCGGCACCTGGCCACCCGCTGCGCCGGCCGGCTCGTCGAGATGGCCGACGGCCGGGTGGCCCGCGAGAGCGCCCTGGAGGCGACCGCGTGAGCGCCGTGTGGAGGGCCTCGCGCGCGGCCGTGAAGCGCCGCCGGGTCCAGACGTTCGTCATCGGGCTGGTCGTCCTGTGCTCCACCACGACCGTGCTGCTCGCGCTGGCGCTGCTGGACGCGGCCTCGGCCCCGTTCGAGAAGGCGTACACGAAGCAGCGCGGCGCGCACGCGGTGGCAACCTTCGACACCACGAAGGTCTCGCCGGATCAACTGGCCCGGACCGCCCGGCAGCCGGGTGTGGAGTCCGCCGCGGGGCCCTTCGCGCAGGCCGTGGTCGAAATCCCCAAGGGCTGGCTCTGGACCGCGGGCGGCACCCTCACGGTGGTGGGCCGAGCCGATCCGGCGGGCCCCGTCGACCGCATCGAACTGCTGGAGGGCCGCTGGGCCACCGGGCCCGGCGACATCGTCGTCGCCTGGCCCGTCCAGGGCTCCCCCGGACCCGAGCTGCTCGGCACCACACTGGAAAACCCCGGATCGCCGAAGCTGACGGTCGTCGGTTTCGCCACGAGCATGAGCAAATCGGCCAGTGCCTGGGTCACCCCCGAGCAGTTGGACGCGCTGCACCCGTCCGCCGCCCAGATGCTCTACCGGTTCACGGACGCGTCGACCGGGGCGCGGGTGGACGCCGGGCTGGCCGGGGCCACCGCGGGGCTCCCGCGGGAATCCGTGACCGGCGTGCAGACCTTCTTCACCCTGAAGAAGGCCTACTCGGCGCTGGCCGACTCCTACCTCCCGTTCATCACATTCTTCGGCATCCTGGGCCTGCTGGTCTCCGTCGTCATCGTCGGCAACGTGGTCAGCGGAGCGGTCGTCTCCGGATACCGGCACATCGGGGTGCTCAAGGCCCTGGGCTTCACCCCGAACCAGGTGGTCGCCGTCTACCTGACCATGCTCTGCGTACCGGCCGTCGCGGGCAGCGTCCTCGGCACGGTGGCCGGCAACGCCCTGGCGGGCCCGTTCCTGAAGGTTGCGTTCACCGGCATCGAGACCGGCAGGACCACGGTCGGCGAGGTCGGCCCGTGGGTGTCGGCGGTCTGCCTGCTGGGCGTGCCCGCCCTGGTCCTGCTGACCGCGCTGGTACCGGCGCTACGGGCGCACCGTCAGCCCGCCTCCGAGGCCATCAGCGCCGGGAGCTCGCCGCGGACCGGGCGCGGACTGCGCGTCCAACGGCTGCTCGGCTCCACCAGGCTGCCGCGCCCGATCAGCCTGGGTCTGGGCCAGCCGTTCGCCCGCCCCGGACGCACCCTGCTGACCATGGCGGCGATCATCCTCGGCGTCACCACCGCCACCCTGGCCACCGGACTGACCAGCACGATGGTCGCGTTCAGCAGCATCGGCCGCGGGGACGGGGGTCCCCGGGTCCAGGTGGAGGCGGGGGGCCCGGGCAGCGACCGGATCGCGCCCCGGCTCGGCGACGCGCAGATCGAAGAACGGCTGCGGTCGCTCCCCGGTGCCGTCGGCGTACGGGCCAGGGCGTTCTCCCAGGCGAATCTGGTCGGGCAGACGCAGCCCGTCTACGCCGACTTCTACCGTGGGGACAATTCGCTGTACGACATGATCATCGTCAAGGGCCGCGCGCCGCGCGGGGCGGGCGAGGTCGTGGCCGGGCCGGCGTTCCTGACCGAGCGCGGACTGAGGGTCGGAGACCGGGTCACTGTCGAGCTGAACGCGAGGCAGGTCTCCGCAACCGTCGTGGGCCAGCTCATCGAGGGCAACGCCAGGTCCCTGGAGGGCACTTGGGAGACCTTGGGCCAACTCGACCCGGACGCTCACGCCACCGAGTACTCGGTGCGGCTCGCTCCCGGCTCCGACGCGGGGGCCTATGCCGAGGCGGTCGAAGCGCTCGATCCGGGCCTGCGCGCGACGGCGGTGCACTACACGAACGTCGGCACGGCCACCGTCGTCACCTTCTCGTCGGTGTTCACGACGCTGCTGACCATCGTGGCCTCGCTCGGTGTGTTCAACACGGTTCTGCTGAACACCCGTGAGCGGCGCCGGGACCTCGGCATGCTGAAGTCCATCGGGATGACGCCGCGGCAGCTGGTGCTGATGACGGTGGCCTCGGTCGCCGGGCTGGGCGCGGTCGCCGGGCTGATCGGCATCCCGCTCGGGATGGTGGCGCACCGTCTGGTCGTCGACCACGTCGGGGTGGTGGAGTTCCCCGCGTACATGAAGGACGTGTGGCACGTCCCGCAGCTGGCGGCGATGCTGCTGGCCGGGGTGGCCATCGCCGTACTCGGCGCGCTGCTGCCGGCCCGGTCGGCGGCACGGATGACGATCGCCTCGGCGCTGCACACGGAGTAGCCATCGCCGAGCCGCCGCCCTCGGGTGACCGTCACCGGGTGGCCGTCACCGAGCGACCGGCACCAGGTAGCGGGCACCGGGCGGCCCTCGCCGGATGGCCGGCGCCGCGCGGCCCGTCAGCCGCTCCCGTCGCCGCCCTCCGGCTCGGCGGCCGCGTCGCCCGCCAGGGCGCGCAGGCGGCGGCCGGCCGCCTTCGCGGCGCGACGGGCCGCCGCGGCCGTCCGGCCTGCCTCGCGGTGGCGCTCCTCGGCCTCGGTCACGGCGGCGTACGCGCGGTCCCGGGCGGCCTGCGCGCGCTCCAGTTCGGTGTCGGCGGCCACCGCCGCCTCGACCGTCCGCTGCCGCGCCTCCTCGGCCACCCGCAGCTCGTCCTCCCGGGCCGTGGCCGCCCACTCCGCGTCCTGGGCGGCGGCGCGGGCCGCCTCCACCCGGCGGTCGGGCCGCCGCACCGCCGGCGCGGGCCGCGCCACGGGCCGCGGTGCGGGCGGCGCAGCGTCCGGATCGAGGTCCGGGAACTCCGTCACCAGGGCCGGGGCCTTCGCGAGCCGTCCGGAGGCCCAGGCCTCGGCCGCGTCCGGATCGGCGAGGGCGGCGTAGAGGATCTGCCCGACCTCGCGCAGTACGGTGTCGGAGACCGGGGTCCCGGCCTCGTCGGCCAGCCGCTGCGCCTCCCGGGCGAGGGCCCCGATGACCACGTGCTGCTGGTGGGAGAGGTCGCGCAGCTGCTCCCCGTCGAGGGACCGGTGCGCCGCCCGTAGGGCCTGGCCGAGCTGGCGGAACTGCTCGACCTCCTCCGGCTTCGCCCGTACCAGCGTGTTCGACGTCCACGCCGCCAGCGTGGGCCTCCGCAGCCCCGCGATCCGCTTCCCGGCCGCCGGGTCCCCGGCCTTCTTCGCCCGGGCCGCGGCCTCGTCCCGCGCCGCCGTGAAACGCGCCGGCGGCAGCTCGTACAGGGCGTCGATGACCTCGTCCACATCCACGCCGCCCACTCTCCGTCATCCTCGCGCGCGATCGCCGCAGCGGACGGGCGACACGGCACGCCCGGGTGAACGGCGCCTCGGCGACGGGGACCGGTGCCGGTTCAGCCCACGGGGGCCTGGCCCGCCCGATCCGCCCGGGGGACGCGCCGCTCGTCGACGATGCGGCCGTCGCGCAGTTCCACGACCCGGTCGGCCAGTTCGATGAGGGCCGGGTCGTGGGTGGCGACCAGGATGGTGACGCCCTCGCTGCGCACCACCGCGCGCAGCAGCCGCATGATGGAGCGGCCCGTCTCGGAGTCGAGCTGGCCGGTCGGTTCGTCCGCGATGATCAGGTCGGGTTCGTTGGCCAGGGCACGGGCCACGGCGACCCGCTGCTGCTGGCCGCCGGAGAGTTCGCCGGGGCGCTGAGCCGCGTGTTCGGCCAGGCCCACCAGGGCGAGGAGGGTGCGGGCGCGTTCCTCGCGCTGTTGGGCGGGGATCTTCCGCAGCCGCATGGGGACCCCGACGTTCTCGGCGGCGCTCAGGACGGGTATCAGGCCGAAGGACTGGAACACGAAGCCGATCCGGTCGCGGCGCAGCGCGAGCAGTCCGGATTCGTCGAGGCCCTCCAGCCCCGTGCCGTCGACGGTGACCGATCCCGAGGTCGGGGTGTCGAGGCCGCCGACCAGGTTGAGCAGGGTGGTCTTGCCGGATCCGGACCGGCCCTTGAGCGCGGTGAGTTCGCCGCGGCGCACCTCGAAGGAGACTCCGCGCAGCGCGTGCACGGCCCGGGGGCCGCTGCCGAAACTCCGGTGGACGTCGTCCACCACGACCATGGGCGGTGCGTCCGCGGCGTTCTGATCCTGCGTCATCTTCGTCTCCCCCTCGGAACCTGACCGGCCGGGCAGGGCCGCCGAACGCGCCCCTTTTCGAATTTGCTCATCCGTCGCATCCTTCACGCAAGTGCCTTCCCCTGCGCGTTCGAATCTGACAGCATCGTCCGCTATCCGGTACCGATGGTCCGGAACGGGGGAGGTACACAGCACATGCTCGGCTTCGTCATGCGCCGGCTGCGCGGGCGATTGCCGCTCGCCGCCGCCGTGTTGCTCACCGTGCTGATCACCACGACCGTCCTGACGGCGCTGTTCGCCTTCACCCGGGACGTGAGCGAGGCCGGGCTGCGCCAGGCGCTCCAGGGCCCCGGCCGGACCCGGGCCACGGTCCTGGTCACCACCGAGCACCCGACGGCCTCCCGCGACCGGGACGACGCGACCGTACGGGCCTTCGCGGGCGAGTTGTTCGACCAACTCCCGTTCGGTGTGGAGCAGGTGGCCCGCAGCCGTTCCTACGGCCTGCCGGGCGCCCGTACGCCGGGCAGGGACGCGGACCTGACCCTGCTGGCCGCCTTCGACCGGGGACACGTACGGCTCCTCGCGGGCCAGTGGCCGCAGGCGGCGGCCGGTCCGGGCGGCGCCCCGTTGCAGGCGGCGGTGCCCCGGGCCGCGCTGACCCGCCTGGGGCTGGCCGAGACCGCGCTCCCGGCCGAGGTGCGCCTGGAGGACCGGTACGGCGGCGCCCCGCTGACCGTGCTGGTCACCGGCGTGTACCGAGCGGCCGACCCAGAGTCCCCTTACTGGCGGCTGGACCCGCTCGGCGGACGGGAGCTCCAGGTCGGCAGCTTCACCACGTACGGACCGCTGCTCGTCGACGACAGCGCCTTCACCACGGGCGGGCTCCCGCAGAACAGCCGTGCCTCGCTGCTGATCCCCGACTTCGCCGCCGTGCACGCCGTCGAGGCCGAGGCCGTCCACGGCCGCGCGGTCGGACTGGTGGGCTCCGCGGGCTCGGCCGGTCTCAAGGCACCCACCGGGTTCCAAGTCCGCACCGAGCTCCCCGACTTGCTCGGCGAGGTGCGGTCCGGGGCGCTCGTCGCCCGGTCCACGCTGCTGGTCGGCGCGCTCCAGCTCGCCGTCCTCGCCGCTGCCGCCCTGCTGCTGGTGGCACACCTGCTGACGGACCGCCAGGAGCCCGAGCGCGTCCTGCTCACCGCCCGCGGCGCCTCCCGGTCGCGGCTCGGCGCCCTCGGCACCGCCGGAGCGCTGCTGCTCACCCTGCCCGCCGCGGTCCTGGCGCCACTGCTGGCCCCGCTCCTGCTGGAGTTGCTCAGCGGTTTCGGCCCGCTCTCGCAGGTGCCGCTGAACACGTCCGGGAACCGGCTGATGTGGCCGGTCGCGGCGGCGTGCGCGCTCGGGTGCGTCCTGCTGACCTCGCTGCCCGCCGTGCTGCGCGGCGCGGGAGCCGCCGCGCTCCGGCGCGGCGGCCGCCGCCAGGCCGTGGTCGCGGGCGCGGCCCGGTCGGGCGCGGACCTGGCGCTGGTGGCGCTGGCCGTCCTCGCGTACCAGCAGCTCGCGCAGTACAGCGGCAACGGGGTGGCCGCCGACGTGGGCGGGCTCGGCATCGACCCCGTGCTGGTGGCCGCCCCGACCCTGGCGCTGTGCGCGGGCACGCTGCTGGTGCTGCGGCTGCTGCCGTTCGCGGCACGGCTGGGCGGCCGGCTGGCCGCACGCGGCCGCGGGCTCGGTCCCGCGCTCGTCGGCTGGCAGCTCGCCCGCCGCCCGGGGCGGGCCGCCGGCCCGGTGCTGCTGCTGGTCCTCGCCGTGTCCAGCGGGGTGTTGGCGCTCGGGCAGCACACGGCGTGGTCCGGCTCCCAGCGCGACCAGGCCGACTTCGTCACCGCCGGCGGCCTGCGGATCTCCGGCAGCGACCTGGCCCCGCCCGGCCGCAACGGGCGCTACGCCTCGCTGCCCGGCGGCGAGCGGGTGGTTCCGGTGGTACGCACGGCGCAGGGCCTGCCGGGCGGACGGACCGGGCAGCTGCTCGCCCTGGACGCCGCCGCAGTGGCCGAACGGGTGCCCCTCCGCGCCGACCTGCGGGACGACCGCCCCATGCGCCGGCTGTTCGCCCCGCTCGCCCCGGGCCGCACCCCCGACGAGGACGCCGGCATCGAACTTCCCGGAAAACCGCGGCGGATCGACCTCGACGTGAGCGTACGGGGCGCCCCGGGCGGCCGTCCCGGCCTGGGACTGCTGCTGCGCGACCGCTTCGGCCAGACCTTCCGCGCGCCGATGGTGCCCCTCCCCCAGTCCGGGGACACCACCGTCTCCGTGGACGTCGACGCGCTCACCGGGGGCCCCCTCGGATCCGCCGCCGTACCGCTGGGCGTTGCCGGGTTCGTGGTCTCGTACGGGACGGACGACTGGGGTGGCGGCAGGCCGGGCGGCGCCGACCGTCCCGGCGCCTCCGACGGCACCGGGGAGCTGACGGTGCGCCGCATCACCGTCGCCGCGGAGCCCGGCGGTCCCGGCGCGCCCGTGACGCCGCCCGCGTCCGACTGGGTCCTGAAGGGACCGGCTGAGAGCGGGAGCGTGCCCGCCGGTGAGGTCCTGCCCGCCGCGCCCGACGGCCCGGACGCGGGGGCTCTGCTCCGGCTGCGGTTCCCGGGGGGCAGGCCGCCCGTCGGCGGGGTCCAGCTCGGTGTGCTCGCCGGGCAGGCGCCCCCGTCCGACATTCCCGGGATCGCCACGCGCGGCTACCTCGACGCGGTCGGGGGGAAGGTCGGCGGCCTGGTTCCCGTGCCGCTGGGCGGTTCCACGCTGCGGGTGAGGATCACCGCGGCCGTGGACTCGCTCCCGGTCGCCGGGGACACCGCGCTGGCCGTCGACCTGGCCACGGCCGGCCGGCTGCTGGCCGCCGACACCGGGCGGGAACTCCCGCCGCCCACCGAATGGTGGCTGCCCGCCGCCTCCGCCGACGACCCCGTGCCGGCCCGCGCGGCCGCCGAACTGCGCGCCGGTGCCGGGTCCCAGCAGGTGGAGCTGCGCGAGGAGGTGGCCGCCGGGCTGCTGGACGATCCGCTGAGCGCCGGCCCGCAGAGCGCGCTCGCCGCCCTGGCGGTGGTCTGCGCCCTGCTGGCGGCGATCGGCTTCGGGGCCGCCGCGGCGGCCGCCGCACGGGAGCGGGGAGTCGAGTTCGCGGTGCTGCTGGCCCTGGGGGCGACCCGGCGGAAGCTGGCCCGTACGGCCGCCGCCGAGAGCGGTGTGCTGGTCGGGCTCGGCGCCCTCGTCGGGCTGGGGCTGGGTGCCGTCATCGTCCACCTGGTGGTTCCGCTGCTGGTGCTGACGCCCGCCGCGAAGCGCCCGGTGCCGGAGGTCGTGGTGGACCTGCCGGCCGCCGAAACCCTGCTGATGGTCGCCGCGATCGCCGCGGTGCCGCTGCTGTCGGCCGTCGTCGGCGGCTTCCGCGACCGCGGCGCCCGGGGCACCGGCGACCGGCTGCGGCACTTGGAGGACATGTGACCCGCCCGGCCCCGAAATCCGCCGGCTCCCGCGCGCTGCGGCCCGCTCCCTGGGTGCGGACCCGGCTGCGCGCGGCCCCGCTGGCCGCGCTGCTCGCCGCCGCCCTGGCCTTCGTCGCCGTCCTGCTCGCGGCCGCGCTGCCGCGCGCCGTCGACCGCGGCGCCGACGGCGCCCTGCGCTCTTTCCTCCGGGAGCAGGGCCCCGGTCCGACGAGCCTGGCCGCCACGGCGTACTCCCGCAACGGGGCGCTGACGCCGCGGCAGCTGGACTCCGTACTGGAGACGCTGCGTTCGCGCACCGGCGGCTCCTTCCGCCTCGACGCGAGCGGCCCCGTGCACGGCGCGCAGAGCGCCAAACCCCGCTTTCTGGCCAACCCGGGTCTGAGCCGGCCGGAGGGTGTCGATCCGCGGCTGGGCCTGGTCTACCTGCCGGAGGCCGCCGCGCACACCACGCTGGTCGCCGGCCGACGGCCGGGCGGCGGAGATCCCGACGCCCCGATCCAGGTGGCGCTGTCGCGCAAGGCCTCCGAGAAGCTCAAGGCTCCGCTGGGCACGGTGCTGGAGTCGAGGGCGACCATCGCCGGCCCCGGGCTGGCCGAGGTCGTCGGCATCTACGACGCCGACCCGGAGGACGTCTACTGGACCGACCTGCCCTGCCTGACCACGGCCTGCCAGACCCTGACGACCTCGAACTCGGGGCCGCCGCGGCGGTACTTGGACACGGCCGCGCTCATCGACGCGGACAGCGTCTCCCGGCTCGAGTCCTGGGGCGAGGGCACCGAGTACTTCTGGCGGCTGCCGGTGGACACCGGTGTGCTGCGCGCCGACCTGCTGCCCGGTGTGGCCCACGACATCGCCTCCTTCGTCGCCGGCCCCACCGCCTCCGAACTGGGCCTCGCCGTCAACCGGCCGGACCTGCGCATCGCCTCCCGGCTGCCCGAGCTGTTCGAGCGGGCCCAGGCCCGGCAGCGGGGCGCGGCCCCGCTGGCCGCGATCGGTCCCGCCGGGGTGGCCGGGGTCGCCGCGGTCGTGTTCTGCCTGGCCGCCGCGCTGCTGGGCGACCGGCGCGAGGGCGAGCTGCGGCTGCTGCTGGCGCGCGGAGGATCACGCCTCTCGATCGTCGGGCGCCTGCTGCGTGAGGGGGCGGTCACCGTGCTGCCGGCGGCCGTCACCGCCGCCTGGCTCGCCCTCGTGCTGCTGCCCTCCCCGCGGGCGGCCGCCTCGCTGACCGCCGCCGCGGCCGTGGCCCTGCTCGCCCTGCTGGCCTTCCCCGTACGGGCCTTCGTACTGCTGTCCCCACCGCGCGGGGCGCGGCCCCGGCGTCGGCTCGTGGCCGAGCTGTTCGTCCTCGCCGCCACGGGTGCGGCCGTCTTCGAGCTGCGCCGGCGCGGGGTCTCCGCCTCGGCCGGGCTCGACCCGCTGCTGGTGGCCGCCCCGCTGCTGCTGGCGCTGTCGGGGGCGCTGCTGCTGGCCCGGCTCCAGCCCGCCCTGGTGGGGGCGCTGGCCCGGGCGGCCGGCCGGCGGCCCGGTGTGATCGGCTTCGTGGGGCTGACCCGGGCCGCCCGCGGTACCTCGCAGGGGGCCCGGCCCTCCGTGCTGCCGCTGGTCGCACTGCTGCTGGCCGTGACCACGGGCGGTTTCGGCGCGGCGGTGCTGGGCTCCGTGGACGCCGACCGGTTGCAGGTGGCCCGGCAGTCCGTGGGTGGCGACGCGCAGATCACCGCGCCCCGGGACCAGGCCGTTCCGGAGGAGCTGGTCCGGGCGGCCGGATCCCTGCCGGGTGTGCGGACGTCGGTGTCCGCCCGGACGGAGGAGGACGCCTTCATCTTCGGCATCGACCGGGGCTCGCGGCAGGTCACGGTGGTCGTCGTAGATCCGCCCGCGTACGCGGAGCTGGCCAGGACGGTCGGGCGCGGGAGCTTCGATCCGGCGGTGCTCGTCGGGGGCGGGAGCAGCCTCGACGACCCCGTGCCCGCGCTGTTCAGCGGGGACCTGGGTGCCGAGGCCGGCGACCGGGCCTTCCGGCTCCGGGTCCGCGGCGAGGACCTCCAGGTCAGGGCCGCCGCCGTGGTCGACGGAACGCCGGCCCTGCCGGACTGGGGCGGCGCCGTCCTGGTCCTGCCCGCCCGGCAGATGAGCTCCCTGGGATCGAAGGCCGCGCTGCCGAACCGCTGGCTCGCCACCGGGCAGGTCGACGCCGACCGGCTCAAGGAGCTGGTGCGGGCGGCGCTGCCGACCGGGGTCGCCGAGAAGTACGAGGTGCGTACCAGCGCCACCGCGGTCGCGGACCTGGCCGCCGACCCGCTCCAGCACTCGGCCGGGCGCCTGTTCTGGGCATCGGTCGCGGGGGCCGTCGGCTTCGCCCTGCTGGCCGTCCTGCTGACGCTGGTACGGGCCGCGCCCGAACGGGCCGCGCTGCTGGCCCGGCTGCGCACGATGGGGCTGCGGCCGCGCCAGGGCCTGGCGCTGATCCTGGCCGAGGCGCTGCCGCAGACCGTGGTCGCCGCGGTCGGCGGCGCGCTGTCCGCGGCGGCCGCCGTGGCCCTGCTCGGCCCGGCCGTGGACCTGTCCTCCCTGGTCGGCGCTCAGGTGCCGGCCGGGGTGGACCTCGCCGCGCGGCCGGTCCTGACCCAGGCGCTGGGCCTGGCGGCGCTCGTCGTCGCGGTCGTGCTCGCGGAGGCGGCGGTAGCGGGCAGGCGACAGATCACCACCGAGTTGAGAGCGGGAGACCAGCGGTGAACACCGACCAGCCCACCTTCGAAGAGCTGCGCCGGCAGGCCCTGGCCGCCGCGGCACCCCGTACGCCCGGGGCGGACACGGCCATCGTCTGCGACCGCCTGGTACGCATCTTCAGCGCGGACGGCGTCGAGGTGCAGGCCTTACAGGGGCTCGAACTGACCGTGTCCCGGGGCGATCTGGTGGCGCTCGTCGGCGCCTCGGGCAGCGGGAAGTCCACGCTGCTCAACATCCTGGCCGGACTGGACGTGCCCACGGCGGGCCGCGCCACCGTCGGCGGCTACGACCTGCTGGAGATGTCAGCCAAGGCGCGGCTGCGCTACCGCCGCGAGGCGGTGGGCTTCGTATGGCAGCAGACGGCCCGCAACCTCCTGCCGTTCCTGACGGCGGCCCAGAACATCGCGCTCCCCATGCAGCTGAAGGGCCGGGCCTCCCGGGGCGCCACCGCCAGGCGCACGGCCCGGGTCTCCGAGCTCATGGAGGCCCTGGAGATCGGCGACCTCGCGGACCGGCGCCCGGCCGCGCTCTCCGGCGGCCAGCAGCAGCGCGTGGCCATCGCCGTGGCCATGGCCAACGACCCGCAGGTGCTGCTGGCCGACGAACCCACCGGTGAGCTGGACTCCGAGACCGGCGCCGCGATCTTCGAGGCCTTCCGCACCGTGAACCGGGACCTGGGCGCGACCGTGGTCATCGTGACCCACGACCCGCTCGTCGCGGGCGAGGTCCGCCGTACGGTGGCCATCCGCGACGGCCGTACGAGCAGCGAGGTGCTGCGCCGCACGGTCACCGACGAGCACGGCACGGAGTCGGTGAGCGAGCGCGAGTACGTGATGCTCGACCGCACCGGACGCGTGCAGCTCCCGCAGAAGTTCCTGGAAGCCCTGGGCATGGAGCACCGTGTCGCGGTGGACCTGGCCACGGACCGCATCGAGGTCCGCCGCGACGACGCCGAGGACGATGCGGAGGACGGGGCAGAGGGCGACGCTGAGCCCTGGGCAGAGGACGACGCGGAGTCCGGCGGATCCTGAGCCCGCAAGTCCTTCCGTCACTTCCCCGCCCCGGGGGTCGTTAGGGCCTGGGGGTTGACTCGGGGGCGAAGGGATGACGGAATGCGGCAATTTCCTCTGGAGATGCACGACGTGGCACCCGGTCGGGTGGTCGAGTGGCGGTTGCGGTCCACGGCTGCGGCGGAAGCCGACGACCCGGCCGATCCGACGGGCAGGAGGGCGTCCTTCAACCAGGACAAGCACTTCACCGTCGCCGAGGAGAGCCGGGCCGCGGACGACCCCGTCGCCTCGTGGCTGGCGGTCACCTTCGAGGTGGCCGGGCGGCTGGACGAACGGGCCCTGGCCCAGGCCCTGCTGGCCTTCGTCCAGCGGCACGAGGTGCTGCGGTGCGCGTTCCGCCGCCTCGCCGGGGAACTGGCCTGCGAGCCCTTCGACCCGGCCGAACTCGCCCTCGACAGCGAGGAGGTGGGGGACTTCGAGACCTCCGAGCTGCTGCGCGGCTTCCTCGTGGAGCGGTTCAAGCGGTCCATCGACACCCTGTCCTGGCCCCTGTTCACGATGGGCGCGGTGCTGCGCGAGGACTCCGCGACGGTCTACCTCGCCTTCGACCACATCGTGTGCGACGGCATGTCGATGCCGATCGTCGTCAACGAGGTGCTGAGCACGTACGAGGCCCTGTGCCGCGGCGAGGAGGTCGAACTGCCGCCCGCCCCCAGCTACCTCGACTTCGCCGACGAGCAGCGCCGCCGCTACCTCTCCATCGACGCCGCCGACGAGCGCCTGGACTACTGGAAGGCCTTCATCGACCGGGGCGGCGCCTTCTTCCCCCGCTTCCCGCTCGACCTCGGCGTGGAGCCGGGCCGGATGTACCCGATCGTCAACGAGGCCTCGACGCTGCTGGACGCCGCCGAGGCCGAGGTGTTCGAGAAGACCTGCATGACGGTCGGGGGGAAGCCCTTCATGGGGGTGCTCGCCGCCGTCGCCGTGTGTCTGCGCGAGGCCGGCGGGCCCGGCGTCTACCGGGGCCTGATGCCGGTCAGCGAGCGCGGCCGGGGCACGTGGGCGGACTCGGTGGGCTGGTTCGTCAACACCATGCCCATCGAGTTCGACGCCTCCCCCGGGCGGGACTTCGCGCAGGTCATGGGTGAGGTCCGGGCCGGGTTCACGGAGATGATCGGCCATATCGACGTGCCGTTCGTGCGGGCGTGGGAGCTGCTGGCGCCCGAGGAGTTCGCCGCCCGCTCCTGGCCGTACCCGGTCAACTTCTTCTCGTACCTCGACATGCGCAAGTGCCCGGGCGCCGAGCGCCACCACGAGTGGCGGCCCGCCACCCACGTGTGGTCGGCGCGCGCCAACGGGGCCTGCTCGTGGTTCCAGCGGGACTCCGCCGGGATGCACATGAACTCCCTGTACGTCGACACCCCGGCGGCCCGCAGCACCATGGGCGAGTTCCAGGAGGCCCTGCGCCTGACGGTCCAGGAGATCGCCCGCTCCGGCGGTTTCCGGCGCCCCATCGCCCTGACCGCGCCGCGCCGGCCGCTCCACACGCCGCTCGACGTGGCGGCCTTCGCCCGCCGCCGCTGACCCCGGGCCCCGGCCCAGGGGGCCGGGGCCCGACGAGGGATCACAGGCGGGCAGCGCGTTGGAGGAGCAGGGTGCGCTCGCGCTCGTTGCGCGTGAGGGTGGCCGCGCGCTCGAACTCGGCGCGGGCCTCGGCCGGTCGGCCGAGGCGTTCCAGCAGGTCGCCCCGTACGCTCGGGAGCAGGTGGTAGGCGCGCAGGGCCGGTTCCCGCGCCAGGGCGTCGACCAGCGGCAGGGCCGCCTCCGGGCCCTCGGCCATGGAGACGGCGACCGCCCGGTTGAGCTCGACGACCGGCGAGGGGACGAGCAGCACCAGCCTCCCGTACAGCGCGGCGATCGTGGCCCAGTCGGTGTCCTCGTAGCGCACGGCGGCCGCGTGGCAGCCGGCGATCGCGGCCTGGAGCGCGTAGGGTCCGCTGCCGGCGCGGCTCAGGGCCTGGACGCCCCGGTGGATGAGCATGCGGTTCCACTTGGACCGGTTCTGGTCGGCGAGGAGCACCGGCTCCCCGTCGGGTCCGGTGCGCGTGGCGAGGCGCGACGCCTGGAACTCCAGCAGGGCGGTGAGGCCGTGCACCTCGGGCTCCTTGGGCATCAGGGCCGCCAGGACGCGGGCGAGGCGCAGGGCGTCCTCGCACAGGGCCGGGCGGACGAGGTCGTCGCCGGCGGTGGCCGAGTAACCCTCGTTGAAGACGAGGTAGATGACCTCCAGGACGGAGCCTAGCCGGGCCTCGCGGTCGGCCCCGTACGGGACTTCGAAGGGCACCCCCGCGGCGGCCAGGGTCCGCTTCGCCCGGACGATGCGCTGGGCGACGGCGGACTCGGAGGCGAGGAAGGCGCGGGCGATCTCCTGGGTGGTGAGCCCGCCCATCAGGCGCAGGGTGAGGGCGATCCGGGCCTCGGTGGCCAGGACGGGATGGCAGGAGGTGAAGATCAGCCGGAGCAGGTCGTCGTCGATGTCCTCCGGGTCCGCCGGTTCGGCGGGCGGCGGCACGTCCTCCAGGCTCCGGCCGACCTCGGCGAGCTTGCGCGCGTACGTCTCCCTGCGGCGGACGAGGTCGACGGCGCGGTGCTTGGCCGTGGCCATGAGCCAGGCTCCCGGCCGGTCCGGGACACCCGACCGCGGCCACTGCTCCAGCGCGGCGACGAGCGCGTCCTGCGCGAGCTCCTCGGCGATGCCGACGTCCCGCACGATCCGGGTGACCCCGGCGATGATCCGCGCGGACTCGATCCTGAACACCGCTTCGACCGCCTGGGCCGTGGTCACTGCCGTCACGGCCACCCATCAGAGCAGCCGCGACGAGGCAGGGCAAACGCGGCGCGGATCACATCTCCTGGATCTCCCGGACCTCGGCGCTGACGTTCCATTCGGCCGGGTGGATCTCGAGGAACCGCTTGGTCCACTCGAGGGCCTCGGCCTTGTCCTTGCACTGGATGAGGGAGTAGCCGCCGACGACCTCCTTGGTCTCGGTGAAGGGGCCGTCGGTGTAGCTGATCTTCCCGCCCGACCAGTTGACGCGGGTCCCCTCGGGGGTGCGGAGCAGTCCGGCCGTGTCGAGCATGACCCCGGCCTTGGTGATCTCCTCCATGTAGGCACCCATGTTCCGCAGGAACTCGGACGGGAACTCGGTGTCGGGGGTCAGCTCCTGCTCATCGATGCGGATCATCGTCAGGAAGCGCGGCATGGTGACTCCTCGGTCGGGAGGGCGGGGACGTTCCCCGCCTCTCACCCCTGCGTCGAACGGGAGACGCCCGGATCGACAGCTCCCCGGAAAATTCTTCGAAGAATCTTCGGAACCGGCCACCGGACGCGGTCAGCGGCTGTCTCCCGTCCAGTCCCAGCGGTTCGGATCGCCCGCGCGGCGGCGGTAGTGGGCGCGGCCGCCCGGTCCGTAGCGCCCTATCTCCGTGGGGAGCCTGGCCTCCTCGGCGATCTGCGGGGCGCTCCAGCCGGTGATGTCGAGGAGGAGCCCGTCGAGGGGGCCGCCCACGAGTTCGCCGTAGACGTGGCCGGGGCGCGGGCCCGGGTCGGGGTCGTCGTGGTCGGCGCCGTAGACCCGGCGCCGGAGCATCCTGTCGTCCATACCGCCCAGCTTCACAGGCGCCACTGACAACGGGCCCCCTGCGGGCGGCGATGATGGTGCCCGCCCTCCCATCACGGGCCGGGCGCGGGAGCGAGGAGCGGTACGGATGGCACGCAGGGCACACCAGCCACTGGAGGACGAGGAGTTCGACTTCATCCTCTCCATGGCGCCGGGGCCGGTTCTCGCCTACTTCTGCGGGAGCTGGCCGAAGGCCCTGGAGGCCTGCCGGGCCATGGACGCGGTGGTCGGCGAGCTGGCCGAGGAGTACGGGACGCGGTTCACCGCCGTCCGCACCGACATGACCCGCTGCCCCGGGCCGACCAGGCGTTTCGCGGTGACCGGCGCCCCGACCGCCGTCCTCATCAAGGGGGGCGAGGCGGTCGCGAGCCACGCCGGGCCGATGACGCGCGAGGAGCTCCGGGAGTTCCTGGACACCCACCTGGGCGAACTCGGGTGATCTGGCCGAAAGTGGCATAGGTGGGATAGGTGCCCTAGGCATGTAATGGAGTCCGGCACGACGGAACCATCGCTCGCGAGGTGCTTCATGTCCTTCACGTCAGAGACCGTTGCCTTTCCCCAGGACCGGACCTGTCCCTACCACCCGCCCACCGGCTACGAGCCCCTGCGGGAGGGGCGACCCCTCTCCCGCGTCACCCTCTTCGACGGCCGCTCCGTATGGGTGGTCACCGGGCACGCCGAGGCGCGCGCCCTGCTCTCCGACGGCCGGCTCTCCGCCGACCGCACGAAGGCCTCCTTCCCCGCGCCCACCAAGCGGTTCGCGGGGCTGCAGAACCGGCGCGCCGCGCTCCTCGGCTTCGACGATCCCGAGCACAACGCGCAGCGCCGCATGCTGATCCCGCGCTTCAGCCTGAAGCGCACCGCCGCCCTGCGGCCGCGGATCCAGCAGACCGTGGACCGCCTGATCGACGAGATGACGGCCGCCGGACCGCGGGCGGAACTGGTCGGTGCCTTCGCCCTGCCCGTGCCGTCGATGGTGATCTGCGACCTGCTCGGGGTGCCGTACGAGGACCACGAGTTCTTCGAGGGACAGTCGCGCCGGCTGCTGCGCGGGCCGGAACCGGCCGATGTGGAGGAGGCCCGACGGCAACTCGACGCCTACCTCCACGACCTGATCGAACACAAGCGCGCGGAGCCCGGGGACGGTCTGCTCGACGAGCTCATCGAGCAGCGTCTGGAGACCGGCGAGGTCGATGTCGAGGAGCTGGTCGCGCTCGCCGTGATCCTGCTGGTCGCGGGGCACGAGACCACGGCCAACATGATCTCGCTCGGCACGTTCACCGTGCTGCGCCACCCCGAGCAGCTCGCCGAACTGCGGGCCGATCCCTCCCTGATCTCGGCGGCGGTGGAGGAGCTGATGCGGTTCCTGTCGATCGCGGACGGGATGCTGCGGGTGGCGACCGAGGACATCGAGATCGGCGGGGTCACGGTGCGGCCGGACGACGGCGTGGTGTTCTCCACCTCCGTCATCAACCGCGACGCGTCCGTCTTCGAGCAGCCCGACGCGCTGGACTGGCACCGGCCGACCCGCCACCACGTGGCCTTCGGCTTCGGCATCCACCAGTGCCTCGGCCAGAACCTGGCCCGCGCCGAGATGGAGATCGCCCTGGGCACCCTGTTCGCGCGGCTGCCCGGGCTGCGGCTGGCCGCGGAGCCGGACCGGATCCCCTTCAAGCCCGGCGACACCATCCAGGGCATGGTCGAACTCCCCGTGGCGTGGTGAGGGCCGTGCACATCGAGATCGACACCGGGGTGTGCATCGGCGCGGGCCAGTGCGCGCTGACGGAGCCCGCGGTGTTCACCCAGGACGACGACGGCTTCGGCACGGTACTCCCGGGCCGTGCGGACGGCGCCGGCAGCGCACTGGTCCGCGAGGCGGCCCGGGCCTGCCCGGTCTCGGCCATCTCCGTCCGCACCGGAGCCTGACGCCCGTCGGCGCGGACGGGCCTGCGAGCGGCGCGGCGACGGGGCCCGACAGCCGCCGGAAGAGTTCCTGTACAGTTGTCCAGGAAATCCGGCCCTGACGATCCCCCGAGAAATGGAGGCGGCCATGCACACGGTCGCTCAGATCCTGATCGGCCTCGTGGCCGCGCTGCACGCGTACTTCCTGGTGCTGGAGATGTTCCTGTGGCAGCGGCCGCCGGGCCGCGCCCTGTCCGGCTTCGACGCGGACACCGCCCGGCTCACCGCGCCGCTCGCCGCCAACCAGGGCCTCTACAACGGGTTCCTCGCCGCCGGCCTGGTCTGGTCCCTGATCGTCGACTCGCTCGCCACGCAGGTCTTCTTCCTGGTGTGCGTGATCGTCGCCGGGGTGTACGGGGCCGCGACCGCCAACCGCCGGATCCTCGTGGCCCAGGCCCTGCCCGGAGCGCTCGCCCTCGGCGCGGCCCTGCTGGCCTCGTGAGCCCGCAGGAGTCGCGCGCGCCGGACCCCCGTACGGCCAGGACGAAGGCTCGGCTGCGCGAGAGCCTGCTCGCCGAGTGCGCCGTCCGACCGCTCGCGGAGGTCGGCGTCTCGGCGGTGGTCCGCCGGGCCGGGGTCGGCCGCGCCACCTTCTACCTGCACTACGAGGACCTCACCGCGCTCGCCGTGGACGCCTGTGCCGATGTGGTGCACGCGGCGGTCGACGCCCTGCACGCCTGGCAGACCGGCCCCGCGGCCGTCCCCCCGGCCCGGCCGCCCGCCGCGCTGGCGGGCTTCCTCGCGGACGCGGCCGAGCGCGCGCCGCTCTACCGCACGCTCCTCCTCCCGGGCGGCGGCGGCCCGCTGGGCGAACGCCTCCACCGGGAGCTGCGGGCCCGCGCCCGCGCCGAGCGCACGGCCGTCGGAGCCCCGCACCCGGACCTCGTGGCCTCGGCGGTGGCCGCCGCCTTCACGGGCGTCCTGGCCGACTGGCTCCACGGCACCGTCCCCGCCGATCCGGCAGGCCTCGCGGACCTCCTGTGGCCGCTCCTGCTGGCCCTCCACCGGGCCGTGTAGCCCCCTGAACGCGCGAGAGCCCCGCCGGGTGGACCGGCGGGGCTCACATCACGGGCTGGGCTCGTGAAGCGGTGCTAGGAGAGGGGAACCACCCGCTCGGCCTGGGGGCCCTTGGGGCCCTGGGTGACGTTGTACTCGACCTTCTGGTTCTCCTCCAGCGACTTGAAGCCGGGGGTGTCGATGGCGGAGAAGTGCACGAACACGTCCGGCCCGCCGTCGTCCTGCTGAATGAAGCCGAACCCCTTCTCCGAGTTGAACCACTTCACGGTGCCTGTTGCCATCTGGCTGATCCTTCTCAACGTTCCACTGCGGGCCGCACGCGCGGCCGTCTCGATCCTGCCCAACGGTCCCGCACAGCACACGCCGGACGCGGCCAACCGGGGCGTGCCGCGAATTCGAACTTCTGGCCGTCCTGTCCGTGAAACGGGGGAGAAGTGCCTTCGGCAGAGCCTCCGGGAGGGGCGGACATGGGCGGTTTCGCAACATTCGAGGTGCCGGACCGGGTGACCGGCACGGCGGCGGACGAGGCGCTCGGCAGGTCGATGACCGCGGCCTGGCAGCGCGACGGGATCTTCCAGGTCGAGGCCGACGCGCGCATGCGGGCGCGGACGCGGGAGGCCCTCGCCGCGAGCCGCCGTTTCTTCGCCCGCCCCCTGGCCCACAAGACGGCGTGCGTCAACGACACCTCGTACAGCGGGTACATCGCGTCGGGCGAGGAGGTCACGGCGGGCGAGCAGGACGCGTCGGAGATCTTCACCATCACCCCCGACCTGCCGGCCGCGCGGGGATCAGGCGGATTGCCGTGCCACGGGCCCGTCCCCTGGCCCGACGACGCCTACCGCGCGGCGATGGAGGCCTACCTGGCCGGCGTGGGCGGGCTCGGCGAGCGGCTGCTGCGCCTCGTGGCGCTCGGGCTCGGCCTCGGCCCGGCGGGCATCGAGCGGCTCGCGGGACCGACGCGGGACGGCTGGCACCACATGCGCGTGCTGCGCTTCCCGGCCGCCTCGCGGACGACGGAGCGCGGGATCGGCGCGCACACCGACTACGGGCTCCTCGTGATCGCCGCCCAGGACGAGGTGGGCGGGCTTTTCGTACGGCCGCCCCTCGCCGGAGAGCGCCGCCCGCGGAACTGGCTTCCCCGGGAGAGCACGGCGGGCTTCGCCCAGGACTCCCCCGGGTGGACGTACGTGACCCCCGTGCCGGGGGTGCTCACGGTGTTTCCGGGGGACATCCTGCAGTTCCTGACGGGCGGCGCCCTGCTGTCAACCCCGCACAAGGTGCGGCTCGCGGACCGGGAGCGCTACACGCTGGCCTATTTCCACGAGCCGCGGTTCGACGCCCGGGTCCGCCCGCTGCGGCGCGGGCCGGGTGACGACTCCGGGGTCGATGGGACCGACGAGATCCACTACGGGGAGCACTTCACCCGGATGTTCATGCGCTGCTATCCGGAGCGGGCAACGACACGGCGGATCGAGGCCGAGGGGCTGCTGCGGCGGCTCGCCGCGGTCCGCTGATCCGGCACCCCAGGCAGTCCGCGTGACCCGCGTGCGCGGCGGTGTCCCGTACCCGCCAGTCCCACTCGGACGCGGGCCGGGGCCCGCTCGGCTTGCCCCAGCCCGCGAGGTGCAGGAGCCAGGTGACGACCGCCGCCACGGCGACGACGCCGAGGCCGACGAAGACGCCGGGGATCCAGTTCGCCACCACCCCGAGGCCCGATACGCCGAAGCCCACGACGGCTATCGCGGTTCCGGTCCATCCCGCCACCGTGTGGCCGTGGTCTTCGTGTCCTTGCGCGCTCATGCTTCCCCTCCGGTCGGGCGGTCGACGGCAGTACGCTCGGAGCAGGACACTTATTTCGCAAGATAAGTATCTCACTCGCTAAGTAACTTAGAGACTAAGGAGTCTGTACGTGCAGGGCAAGCCCCGCCCCCCGGCCACCGCCCAGGAAGCGCTTGCGCGCATGGACCAGTACGTCGCCCTGGGCATCGTCGGCCAGCAGGAGGTGGCGCAACGCCTCGGGCTGAACGTCACCGACCTGACCTGCCTCGGGCACATCCTGGGCGCCGGGGACAGCCCGCTCGCCGCCGGCGACCTCGCCGAGCTGCTCGACCTCACCACCGGCGCCGTGACCGGGGTGCTCAACCGCCTGGAGCGGGCCGGGTACGCCAGGCGCCGACCCGACCCCGCCGACCGCCGGCGGGTGCGGGTGGTGGCCGATCCCGCGGCCGCCGCCCGGGTGGTCGCGGTCTACCAGCCCTTCTACGACCGGCTCGGCGCCCTGTTCGCCGACTACACCCCCGACGAGATCGCCGTGATCGCCGACTGGTTCCAGCGCGCGGCCGTCGAGGTGCGCGACCACTGCGCACAGGTCCGGGCCGGTGAACTGGACCCCGCGGAGGCATGAGCCCCCGCTGGTACCATGGGCGGTTGACCATCTTCTTTCCCATTCTTCTCTCCGCTTCGAAAGGTCCTGCATGAGGAACCCGTCAGCTCATGGGCGCTTCGGTGTGAAGGGCGGTGCCAAGGCCGCCGCCAAGACCCCTCGGACCATCGGGCCGCAGGGTGAGTTCGCGATGCCCGAGCCGAAGGAGCCGGCGCTGCCGCCGGTGACCTCGTTCTCCGAGCTGGACCTGCCCCTTGAGCTGGTGACGACGCTGACGGATCGGGCGGTGAAGGAGCCGTTCCCCATCCAGGCGGCGACCCTCCCCAACGCCCTGGCCGGGCGGGACGTCCTGGGCCGCGCGCAGACCGGCTCCGGCAAGACGCTCGCCTTCGGGCTGGCGCTGCTGGCGCGTACGGCGGGGCGGAAGGCCGATCCGAAGCGGCCGCTGGCGCTGGTCCTCGTACCGACGCGCGAGCTGGCGCAGCAGGTGACCGAGGCGCTGACCCCGTACGCCGAGGCCCTGAAGCTGCGGATGGCCACGGTGGTCGGCGGGCTGTCGATCGGGCGGCAGGTCAGCGCGCTGCGCACCGGCGCCGAGGTCGTCGTGGCCACGCCGGGGCGGCTGAGCGACCTGGTCGGGCGGCGTGACGTCCACCTGGAGCGCGTGAGGATCACCGTGCTCGACGAGGCCGACCAGATGTGCGACATGGGCTTCATGCCGCAGGTCACGGAGATCCTGGACCAGGTGCACCACGCGGGGCAGCGGATGCTGTTCTCGGCCACCCTGGACCGCAACGTGGACCAACTGGTGCGCTCGTACCTGAAGGACCCGGTCGCGCACTCCGTCGACCCGCAGGCGGGCGCGGTGACCACGATGGACCACCACGTGCTGCACATCCACGCGGCCGACAAGTACTCGGCGGCCA
Organism: Streptomyces sp. NPDC048337; assembly: GCF_043201175.1. Classification (NCBI taxonomy): domain Bacteria; kingdom Bacillati; phylum Actinomycetota; class Actinomycetes; order Kitasatosporales; family Streptomycetaceae; genus Streptomyces; species Streptomyces sp. NPDC048337. The sequence goes on along the minus strand of NZ_JBICYR010000002.1, from coordinate 534,855 downwards.
CCGAGATCGCGGCACGCGACAACCGGGTGCTGATGTTCCTGGACACCAAGCACGGGGTCGACCAGTTCGTGAAGCACCTGCGGGCCATGGGCGTACGGGCGGAGGGGCTGCACAGCGGGAAGTCGCAGCCGCAGCGCACCCGGACCCTGGCGCAGTTCAAGACCGGCGCCGTCACCGTCCTGGTCGCGACGAACGTCGCGGCGCGCGGCATCCACATCGATGACCTCGACCTCGTGGTCAACGTCGACCCGCCGGCCGACCACAAGGACTACCTGCACCGGGGCGGCCGTACCGCCCGGGCCGGCGAGTCCGGCCGGGTCGTCACCCTCGTCACCCCGAACCAGCGCCGGGACATCGTCCGGCTGATGTCGGACGCCCGGATCCGGCCGACCATCACCCAGGTGCGGTCCGGCGAGGCGGCCCTGAGCCGGATCACGGGCGCGAAGGCGCCCTCCGGGGTGCCACTGTCCGGTGCGGCACCGACCGACGCCAAGGGCAGGCCCTCCGGCTCGGAGCTCGGATTCCGCGGCATGGGCACCCGGCCGGGCCGGCCGGGCGGCAAGGGCAAGGAGTCCCGCAAGACGCTGGAGGCCAGGCAGCAGGCCGAGGCCCGCCGCGCGGCCCGGGTGCGGCGCGGCATCTGATCCTGCGGGCTCCTCAACTCGCCTCCGATCGCGTGGCGTTGGCGGCGCACGCCGGGCTAGCATCGGTGGATGCAGAGGGGGACCGGGGCCGACCCGACCGACCTGGCGGGGCTGCTCGAACTCCCGCTCCGCGTCTGGGAGTCCGAGCGCGAGCGGGAGGTCTACCGCCGGAGCGTGAACGCCTGTCTGCGTGATCCCGTGATCAGCAGACGGCTGGGCTCCCGCCGCGGTGTGACCCAGCGTGCGGTGTGGCGCGCCATGTGGCGTGCCGCCAACGTGCACCGCGCGCTGGAGCCGTGCGAGCCCGCGCACACCGCGTTCCGGGCCTCGCTGCTGCGCCTCGACCTCGCCCGGAACCGGGCCGAGGCGGCCGGCTCCCTCCCCGACGCGACCTGGCGGGTCTACATCGCGGCCTGCTCCCTCATCTTCCTCGCGGTCTCGTTCGGCTCGACCACGGGCACCACCGTGGTGTGCGCCCTGGTGTTCACGGCCTCGCTCGTGGCGGCGGTATGGGACGGCGCCTCCCGGCGTGTCCTCGCCGACCGACTGGTGCTCTTCTTCGGGCGGTTGTGCACACCGCTGCTGGGGTTCCGCGCCGATCTGCTGGAGGAGCGCTGGTACTACGAACTGCGCGTGCACGGCACCGCGCCGGTGATGCTCCGGGTGGTGGAGACCCTGCTCGGGGAGGACTCCGACGCACTGCTGCTGGCGGTCCACCACGACGGGCTGCGGTCCTCGGACGGGCCGGGATTCCTGGTGGCGGGCAGTGCCGCCGAACGGCTGCGCCGCAGGATGGACCGGATGGACGGCGGCACGATCGCCGTCTGCGGCCCCAGGGGCGTGGGCAAGACCACCCTGTTGAGGGGCTGCACGGAGAGCGCCGGCTTCTCGGTGTTCGTGTCGGCGCCCGCCGCGTACGCGCCCCATGACTTCCTCCTGTCGCTGTTCATCACCCTGTGCCGGCGTCACATCGAGGACGAGGGGTTCGAGGCGCCGGAGTTGGTCCGGCTGTCACCGGTGCGCCGCGCGCTGCGCGGGGTGCGGCCGTACGCGGGGCGGGGGCTGCGCTGGCTGGCCACCGCCCTGCCGGCGGCCGCGCTGGTGGTGCTCAGCCTGTTCGCGACGGTCCGCTCGCTCGGTGTGCGCCCCGGGTCGCCGCTGCGGCGCGCGTACGGGACGGCGGCCGGGTTCGTGGGCGACTGGGTGCCTCGGGTGTGGCGGGGCGAGGAGCTCGGCGTGGGGCTCGCCGTGACGGCCGCCGGGATCCTGCTGTGGCAGCTGCGGCGGAGCCCCGGGGCCCGGCAGTACGTCCGGGAACTCGCGCGGGGGCTGCTCGCGGCGGGTGCACTGGTACTGCTGATCGGCCCGTTCGTGTCGCTGCTCCTCGACGCCGAGGTGCGGGGGCACGCGGCCGCGGCCTTCTCCCACTGGGGATGGACCGTCCTGCTGGTGCTGATGGTGGCGGCCTGCGGCAAGCTCGTGGAACTCGCCGCGGCCGCCCGACCGGTCCGGGTGTGGCGGTGGAACCTGCCGAGCGCGAAGGTGTACCCGCCGCTGCAGCTGGCGTTCGGCTGCGGGCTCGTGGTCGTGCTGCTCGCGTCCGGGGAGATGCGGGCCGCCCTCACCGACGGCGGGAACCCGGCGCGCCTGGCGGCGTTCGTCTGCGGGCTGCTGCTGGCCAAGCTGGTGGTCTGGCGGCCCCGCCCGGTGGAGCCGCCGCTGGTACGGGAGTGCCGGGACCAGCTGTACCGGCTCCGGACGGTGCAGAGCTCCTCGGCGGGCGTGACCTCGAGCGGGACCCAACTGCTGACCCTGGGCACCTCGCACACCACCTCGCTGTCCACCGTCCCGCCGAAGTTCCCCGAGCTGGTGGCCGACTTCCGGGAACTGCTCGTGCGGATCGCGGCGGAGCGGCACGCGCGCGGGCAGAGCGTGGTCATCGCCATCGACGAGGTGGACCGGCTCGGTTCGGACACCAAGGCCCTGGAGTTCCTCGGCGAGATCAAGGCCATCCTGGGCGTTCCACACGTCCACTACCTGATCTCGGTGGCCGAGGACGTCGGCGCCGCCTTCGTCCGCCGCGGCCTGCCGCACCGGGACGTCACCGACAGCTCCCTCGACGACGTCGTGCACGTCCAGCCGGGCACGCTCGCCGAGTCGAAGGCCATCCTGGAGAAACGGGCCCCGGGCATGTCCGGCCCGTACGTGCTGCTCGCGCACGCCCTCTCGGGCGGACTGCCCCGCGATCTGATCCGCTACGGCCGGCGCATCATCGAGGCGGAGGAGGCCACCCGCTACCCCGAACTCCGCGACATCTCCCGGGCGATGATCCTGCAGGAGCTCTCCGAGACCCTCGCGGGGTTCCGCACGCTGCTGGGCAAGCAGCAGTGGACCGCGGACACCGGGGTCGTGCTCGGCTCCTTCCGGACCCTGGCCGGACGGCTGCGCACGGCGTGCTCGTGCCCCGCCCAGGCCCACGAACTCCATTGGGCACTGCAGGAGTTCGCGCTGCGCACCCCGTACGGTCCGACCGGCGCGGGCGACGCGGAGCTGACGGACACCGCCCGGCAGCTGATCGAGGAGGCGTCGGTGTACTCGTACTTCGCCCTCACCCTGCTGGACGTGTTCGGAGCCGACGGCTTCGGCCGCCGCCGCGACAGCGCGGCGGGGCGCGGCCCGGACGGCGATCCGGAGCTGCTGGCCGAGGCGCGGCGGGAGCTCGCGGTGTCCCCGTACAGCGCCCGGCCGCTGCTCACCGCGATCCGGACGGCGTGGGACCTGCCGCTGGTGGCGGTGCCGCCGCCGAGCCGCCCGGCCGGTCCGTGTCCACGGCACGCGCCGGGGCAGGCTGCGGCCGGGCGGCCGTGACGTATCCGGATCAGCCGGGTGCGGGCGCTGTACGGCGGCGCAGCCGCTCGGCGGCCGCGTTGCGGACGCGGCGGGTGCGGGCGGCCGCCGCGAGCAGGCTCAGGGCCTCGTACGAGGTCAGGGACTGGGCGGCGGTGCGCTGGCACCAGTCGGAGGCGGCGGTGAGCTCCGCGGCGGACCAGGGTTCGCCGTCGGTGATGGCCTTGAGCAGGGTCCATTCGCGCAGCCGCCGCTCGGGGAAGGCCCGGCCGGCGAGCGCCGCGGTCATGGCCTGCGCCCAGGCGGGGAACCCCTCGTCGGCGAGGAGCCGCGCCGCCCGGCGGTTCAGGTGGGTGACCACCGCGCTCTCGGCCATCACGGGATCGGGGTCGCGCAACACGGCGGCCACCACCTCCGCCTCCGCCTCGGCGGAACCGCCCGGCACCACGGCCAGGGACTCCAGGTGCCGGCCGTAGCGCCAGTGCTCGGGCGGCGTGGCTGCCCCGGACCGGCTCATCGGGCCGCCCCCTCGCGGACGTGGCCCCTCCAGGCACCCTCCGGCAACGGCTCCCAGTCGATCTCGACGGTCATGCCGTGGCGGCCCGCGAACCAGGTCACGGACTCGGCCGCCGCGGCCTTGGCCTGGGCGGCGTCCACGATCTCCGGGTCCGGCCGTCCGCAGCCGACGCCGGCGATCGACCGGGCCCAGCCCCCGGCCGTGGGCATGACCAGCACGCTCTGCGGTATGCCCGTGGCGGGCCGACTCGTCTTCTTCCCTCTCCCCATGGCACCCATTCCACACGACCGGCGGGAGCGGCCGGCGGCCAGGGTGGTGTCGGGGCGAGCGGGCGGGGCTCAGCGGGCGGGCGGCAGCAGCAGCGCCTCCGCGCCGACCGGGCGGTAGCCGGCCGCCTGGAAGGCGCGGACGCTGCGGGCGTTGCCGGTGGCCTGCTGGGACCAGACCGGTGCGCCGCCGGGGACGAGGTGGCGGGCGGCGACGGCCAGCTCCCGGCCCAGGCCCCGGTCGCGAACGCCCTCGTCCACCTCGATCGCCGTCTCCCAGCGGCCCGCGACGCCCCGGCCGAGTATGACCACTCCCCCGTCCGCCGCCCAGACCCGTACGTCGTCCCGCCGGTGCAGGGCGCGCCGGACGCGGGGGTGGTCGGGGTCGACGATCTCGCGCAGCTCCAGCGGGGGATCGCCGGGCAGCGGGTCCGCGACCGTCAGCAGGTCGACGGTGTCGGTGGTGCGCCCCGTACGGTCGAGCAGGGCGGCCAGGAAGCGGGCGTTCATGGCGGCGGCGAGGGCGTCGCAGGTGAGGGAGGCGAGGGTGGACCGCACCCAGTCCGGGTCCTCGTCGGTGAACACCACGGAGTGCGCGGTGAAGGCGATGACGCCGGCGTCGCGCGGGTGCTCCTGCGGCACCACGGTGGTCCCGCCGTCGGCCGGCGGGAAGTGCCCCTCGGCCGCCGCGTCCAGGATCTCCGTCAGGGTCCGGCCCGCTGCCGTGACCGTCGGACCTGCGCGGTGGTGCTCAACTGCCATGGCTACGCTCCCGATTCGTGGTCGGTACACATGATCTCAGGGGCGCCGCGGGGCTGTTCGGGCAGGGGGTGCGGAGAGCCGGGCGCCGCGAAGCGGGCGGGTTCCGGCTCTCGGCATCCCTCCGCAGGGCTCGGTCGAGCCCTATGCGGTGTCCTGCCCCGGCTCGGGCAGCGGCGCCCCGGTCTCCAGCAGGGTCTTGAGGCTGGATGCGAGCATCGGCCAGGCCCGGCCGCACATGCCGATGAGGGTGCCGTCCGGTTCGAAGCCCTCGTGCAGGATGGTCAGCCGGGCAAGGGTCTCGCCGACCGGCTCGATCTCGTACGTCACCTTCGTGCGCCGCTCCTTCGCCAGCTCGGCCCGCAGCTCCTCGTCGATGCCCACGGAGGCCGCCCACTGGGGGGTGAAGGTGTGCCAGGTGTAGGAGAGCAGCCGGTCCGGGACGCAGTCGAGGACCACCTGCTCGGGGTCGCTGGTGCGGGCCCCGCGCTCGACCCAGTCCATCGGCGACCCCACCGCCCAGTCGGTCTCGAAGCTCAGGCCCCAGTACCGGCGCGTGAAGGCCGGGTCGGTCAGGGCCTGCCAGACCCGGTCGGGATCGGCCTGGATGTACAGGGTGTAGGTGATCGCACTGTCGCTCATGGCCCCATGCTGCGGGACCGCGAACCCCGGATCCCGGATTTCCCGATCATGGCGACCACCACAACCACCCCCGCCGCACCGGCGGGACAGCCTCACGACACGTGGAAGGCCAGCCCGCACAGCCCGTGCCCCGCCACCGCGGCGACCCGCCAGACGCGCAGCGGCCCCTCCAGCACGCCTTCCTGGCGGGGCCCGTAGTCCAGCCAGTCCTGCGCCTCCGCACGCTCCCGCTCCCCCGGACCGAGATCCAGGGCCCGCTCCACGCCCGGCAGCGCCCGCCGCACTTCGGCGGCGTCCAGCAGGAAGTTCCCGCACCAGCCCGGCAGCAGCGCGGCGCGCTCCGGGCCGATGGCGTGGAAGAGCGCGGCGACGGCGTAGTCCTTGCGGTGGACGGAGGCGAACGCCGCCCCCGGGTCCGCCTGGTGGTCCCACACGTCGTAGCCCATGTCGAAGCCGGAATCGCCGTCGCACAGGTGGTCGACGTGCCTGCCGGGGCCGGTCAGCCGCTGGAAGGAACCTATGGCGTCGTGATGGGCCGGGTCGGTCCACCAGGTGCGCTGGTCCGGGAGCGGGGCGCGCTGCCAGGATGCCCAGCGGCGGCGCGCCTCCGGGTCGGCCGCGTCGGCCGCGAGGGCCGGCCGTATGCGCGGCGTGAGGGCGCTGATGGTGCGGTCCTCGTGGCTGCTGATCGACCAGACACTGGTGAATCCCATGCCGTTGACGGTAGAGGGCGCCACCGACAGCGGTGGTGGGCTACCAGCGGGTGCCCGGGTCCGGGAGTTCGGTGGGTGGGGTGCGGGTGGGGGCGGGGAGGCAGAGGCGGGTGCGGGCCGTGTGGACCGCCGCGAGTTCGTCCGCGCCGGCGGGGCCCCAGTCGCTGAGTTCGCGGACCTGCTCGGGGGTGGCCAGCAGGCGGGCGTACGCCGGGTCGGTGGCCGGGGGGAGGGCGGTGAGGCGGGCCGCGGTGCGGACGTGGGCGCCCTGGTCGCCGTACCGGTAGCCGAGCGGGACGGCGCCGGTCGTGGGTCCGGCCGACGGGGGCGGGAGGTGGGCGGCGCCGCTGGCCCGGGCGATCAGCAGCAGGACCCGGCCGTCGGGGGCGAACAGCCAGCCCGCGTGGTCCCGTACGGGCAGCCGCGCGGGGACGGGGCCCGCGTGCCAGGCGCCGTGCTGCGGGATCCGCCGGGTGCGCAGGACGCCCAGCCGGTCCAGGGCGGTGGGCACGGTGGGGCGGCCGTCCTCCAGCAGGGCGGTGCCGGAGCCGTTGACGCGGGCGCGCAGGGCGGACAGGGCGCGGCGGGCGTCGCCCGCGTCCATCAGGGCGGGCAGGTCGGCCGGCTCGGCGAACTGGATGCCGGTGACCTCCTGGTCGGGCAGGCGGACGGAGTCGATCCGGTCCGGGGTCCAGGTGCCGCCGTCGTAGACGAACAGGATCTCGCCCGGGAAGCGCATCCCGGGCGGGAAGCCGGGGGTGTCGGCGGGGATCCAGTCCACTGCGAGCCCGCGCGGGTAGCGGCCGTCGACGCCCAGCTCCTCGCGCAGCTCGCGGGCCGCCGCCGCGCACGGCGCCTCCCCCGCGTCCACGGCCCCGCCGGGCAGCAGCCGGTCGGAGCGGTAGTCGACGCTCTGGACGAGGACCCGGCCGTCGGGGTCGGTGACGAGGACGACGGCCCCCGTCCACAGGGCGGCGCGGGAGGCGCCGTACGCCTCCGGGGTCATCCAGGTCCCCGCCCGGTCGGGCCTGGTCTCGTCGGGACCGGTCTCGTCGGGCCGGGATTCCTCGGACACCGCCTTGTCGGTCAGCTGCGGCATCGGAACTCCGTTCACCGTGGGTGGACCCGCCGGCTGTGCAACAGCGGGCGGGTCCACCTGGTTACGGCAGCCTCGCGATGCGGATCACCCGAGCCCCTTTGCCGTTCCTATACCTCCTTATTACCTGGTTATGTAGATCTTGCTACGGTCCCGGGGCGGACTGGCGGCATGGAAACCGCCGGTCCGACCACGTCACCGGCCGCCCGAGGAGAGACCCAGACATGCGACGCGCTTCCCGTACGGACACGGGCACGGGCACCCGGACGGCGGTCAGCGGGAAGCGGTGGTCCGTGCCGGGTCTCGTCGGGGTGGCCGGCGGGGCGGTGGCCGTCGGCCTCGGCGGGCTGTACGCCGCCGGGCTGCTCTGGGCCGGCGAGGACGTCGCCCCCGGCACGAAGGTGCGCGGCGTCGACATCGGCGGGATGAGCCGGGCCGAGGCCCGCCGGGCCCTGGACCGGGGGCTGGGCCCGGCCGCCGCGGCCCCGGTCGGGCTGCGCGTCGGCGAGCGCACCGAGCGGGCCGACCCGGGGGCCCTCGGCCTGTCCCTGGACACCGCCGCGACGGCGGAGCGCGCCGCCCGCTCCGGGTCCGGCCCGCTCACTGTGATCGGCCGGCTCTTCTCCTCCGGCGACCCCGACGTCGAGCCGGTCGTCCGCCTGGACGAGAAGGCGGCGCGCGCCGCGCTGGACGGCCTGGGCAGGAAGGCGGGGCAGGAGGCCCGTGAGGGGTCCGTCGGCTTCGAGAAGGGCAAGGCCAAGGCGGTGGCCCCGGTGACCGGCATCGCCGTGGATGTCGACCGCTCCCTGGACGCCCTGCGCGCCGGATACCTCCGTGGAGACACCGGCACCACCGCCGCCGAGCCGCTCGCGCTCCCCGTCCGGCGGACCGAACCCCGCGTCGGGCAGCAGGAGACGGACCGGGCCCTGAAGGAGTTCGCCGAGCCGGCGATGTCCGCGCCCGTCACCCTCGCCGTCGGCGGCCGGCGCATACCCGTCGGCCCCGCCGTCCTCTCCAAGCACCTGTCCCTGAAGGACGACGGCCAGGGCCGCCTCGCCCCCGGCCTCGACGCCGAGGGGCTGCTCGCCGACCCGGCCCTCGCCGGGCCGTTGCGGCAGGCCACCCCGGGCCCCTCCGAGGCGCGGCTCCGGGTTGACGGCGCGGGCGGCGTCGTGGTCGCCGAGGAGGGCAGGGCCGGCCGCCAGGTCACCGAGCGGGCCCTGGGCGCGGCCGTGCTGCCGCTGCTGACGGGGGCCGACGCCGCCGCCCGTACCGGCGAGGTCGCCACCGAGGAGGCCCGGCCCCGGCTCACCAAGGACACGGTGCGGGAGCTCGGCATCAGGGAGAAAGTGTCCTCCTTCACCGTCGCCTTCGAGCCCGCCGCCTACCGGACGACCAACATCGGGCGGGCCGCCGAGCTGATCGACGGCTCGCTCGTGCTGCCCGACGAGACGTGGAGCTTCAACCGGACGGTCGGCGAGCGCACGAAGGAGAACGGCTTCGTCGACGGCCTGATCATCAACAACGGCCAGTACGAGAAGGCCTCGGGCGGCGGGGTCTCGGCGGTCGCGACCACCGTCTTCAACGCGATGTTCTTCGCGGGCGTCAAGCCCGTCGAGTACGGAGCCCACTCCTTCTACATCGAGCGGTACCCGGAGGGCCGCGAGGCCACCGTGGCGTGGGGCAGCCTCGACCTCCGCTTCGCCAACGACTCGGGGAAGGCCCTCTACATCCAGGCCGAGGCCACGGACACCTCCATCACCATCACGTTCCTGGGCACGAAGAGGTACGACGAGATACGCGCGACCCAGGGCCCGCGGACCAACGTCCAACAGCCCGCCACCCGGACCGGCAGCGGCCCGAAGTGCGAGCCGCAGCCCCCGCTGGAGGGCTTCGACGTCGCCGTGGACCGGGTGTTCGTCCAGGGCGGCGAGGAGGTCAAACGGGAGACGATCAGAACCCGTTACACGCCGCGCGACCACGTCACGTGCCGGTGAGCCCCGCGGGGGCGCGGCGGGAGCCGTGCCGCAAGCCAGCCCGGCGGAACGCCGATACCAGTGGGCCCGCCGGGCAGGAAGCCGCCTCCGGCAGGTCGGCCGGGTACGACACCGCTGCCGGCAAGCCAGCCCGGCGGAACGCCGACTCCAGCAAGCCCGCCGGGCGGAACGCCGATACCGGCAAGCCCGCCGGGCGGAACGCCGATACCGCCAAGCCCGCCGGGCAGGAAGCCGACTCCGGCAGGTCGGTCGGGCGGAACGCCGGTACCGGCAAGCCCGCCGGGCAGGAAGCCGACTCCGGCAGGTCGGTCGGGCGCGGCGGCCATTCCGGGACGTCGGCCGGACGCGGCGCCGGTTCCGGGACGTCGGTCGGGCGCGGCGGGGGTTTCGGGAGGTTGGTCGGGGTGGATGCGGTGCGGGGGGTCGCTGTGCTCGGGATGTTCGCCGTGCACGTCGGGCCCGAAGCGCGGCCCGAGGGTGCCCGGTTGCTGATCGTCGCGGCCGACGGACGCGCGCCCGCGCTGTTCACCCTCCTCGCCGGCTTCTCCCTCGTCCTCGCCCGGCACAGGCGGGCAGGCTGGGCGGAGCGCTACCGCCCACTGCTGATCCGCTGCGGCGTCCTGGCCGTGCTCGGGCTGGCCCTGGCCTCACTGTGGCCCGGGATCCTGGTCATCCTCGCCTTCTTCGCCGTGTACTTCCTGGCCGCCGAGCCCTTCACCCGGCTCTCCACACCGGCGCTCACCGCCGTCGCCGCGGTCTCGGTGGTGGCGGGCCCGCTGCTGTCCTTCCTCCTGGGGCCCCCGTTCGGCTACGGGACCTCCGGCCGCGGCCTGGTCCCCGAGGCCGCCGATCTGACCACCCCTGCCGGGCTGGGCGACGTGCTGTGCGAGCTGCTGCTCACCGGCGCGTACCCGCTGGCCACCTACTTCCCGTACGTCCTGGCCGGAATGGCCCTCGCCCGGCTGTGCGACGTCCGGGAGCGTGCCGTGGCCCGGCGGATGGCGGTGTGGGGCACGGCGGCCGCCGTGGCCGGCTACGGCGCGGCCTGGCTCGCCACGCACGTGTCCGGCGCCCGGGAACGGCTGCTCGCGGCGATCGCCGTCCACCACCCGGAGGCCATGGCCGCCGCCGACCCCGTACGGGAGGTGCTGCGCGCGCAGTACGGCGCGGTGCCGAGCACCTCGTGGGACTGGCTCCTGGTCGCCGACCCCTACAGCCAGACCCCGTTGGAGACGCTGGGCAACGCGGGCGTCGGCACCGCCCTCATCGGCCTGTGCGCCCTCGCCGCCCGGCACGGCGTCGGCGCCCGCCTGCTGCGGCCGCTCGCGGTGCTCGGGGCGATGGCGCTGAGCGCGTACGTGGTCCACGCGCTGGTGCTGGCCGGCCCGGCCCACGGTGCCGGGTCCTGGTCGGCGTGGATCGCCTTCAGCACCGCGGCACTTGCCCTGACGTGGGGCTGGCAGCGCGTCTGGGCGCACAGCCCGCTGCGCCGCGGCCCGGTCGAGCACGCGCTCCGGCTGGCGACGCACGGGCGGAGCCGCCGGGAGTCGCCCACCCGCCCTGCGGGTCACCCGTCCGCGTGACGGGGGTGCGACTCCGGCGCCCCGGGTACGGCAGGGTGGGCGGATGCAGCTGCGCCGGGCCCTGCCCCTGACCCTTGCCGCACTCGCGATGGCCACCGGATGCGTGACCGTGACCCCCGCCGCCCCGCCGCAATCGCCACGGCTGGGACCGGCGGCGGCCCGTACGGAGCCCCGCCAACCGACGCCTCCCGCCCGGCCGTTGGGCCGTCTCCCGGTGGCACCCGTAGCGGCGGAACCGGCGGCGGTTCCGGAACGTCCCGCCGCGCCCCCGCACCCCCACCGGGCCGAGCCCGCCCGCCCGGCCGCCCCGCCGAGGCCCCATCAGCACACCCCTGCGAAGCCGAAGGCCAAGGCGAAGACAAAGGCCGGGGCGAAGGGCAAGGCCAAGGCCAAGGCCAAGACGCGCACGAAGCCGAAGTCCCGCCCCGCGCCCGGGCATTCGTACGACATGTCGGCCCTGTGCGAGGCCGCCCGCGGCACCGTCTCGCCGTCCATCGTGGCCCTGTGCCGTTAGGCCCCGCCGGCCGTTATTGGGTGGATGCGCCTGCTCCGGATACCTACAGTGACGGGGCACCCCCGTCGTCGACCAGGAGCGGACCATGCGCACCCACTATCCCCGCACCCCACATCTCCCCTGGTCACCCGGGGTGGGCGGGGATGACGTCCGGGCCGCCGCCGGGCTCGCGGGGCTGGTCGGCCGGGAGGTCGTGGTCACGGAGAAGCTCGACGGGGAGAACACCACGCTGTACGCCGACGGGCTGCACGCCCGTTCCCTCGACTCGGGCCACCACCCCTCGCGCGCCTGGGTGAAGGGGTTGCAGGGGCGGATCGGCGCGGGGATCCCGGCCGGGCAGCGGGTGTGCGGGGAGAACCTGTACGCCCGCCACTCCCTCCCGTACGAGGACCTGGACAGCTGGTTCTACGGCTTCTCGGTGTGGGACGGCGACCGGTGCCTCGACTGGGACCGGACCGTAACGTTTCTGCGCGGGCTCGGGGTACCCGCCCCCCGCGTGCTGTGGCGGGGCGTCTTCGACGAGCGGGCGCTGCGCCGCCTGCGGGTCGACACCACCCGCCAGGAGGGCTACGTCGTCCGCACCGTGGACGGCTTCGCGCTCCCGGACTTCGGGCGGTGCGTGGCCAAGTGGGTGCGGGGCGGGCACGTGCAGACCGACACGCACTGGATGTTCGCGCAGGTCGTGCCCAACGGGCTCGGGCCACGGGCCCCGCTGTGGGCGGTGCGGTCGGGCGCGGACCCCGATGTGGCGGGGCTGTCGGCCGCCCTCGGGATCGAGGCCGACCTCGCGGGCGGAGCCGGGGCCGACACGGCGGCCGCAGCCGATACGGCGGCCGTGGTCGCCGAAGTGGCCGCCCGGATCGACGGATCGGGCCGGACGGGCGAGGACCGGCTGGCCGGGGTACTGGCCGCGCTGCTGCGCCGTGCGCCGCGGGCCCGGATCGGGGCGCGGCTGGCGGCGGGCCCGGCCGGGATGCCCCTCGCGCGGCGGGTGGCCGACCTGGTCGGGCTGTACCGGGCACTCCAGCGGCCGTTCCCGGACACGGAGCGGCGGGCCGGTCTCGTACGGCTGGCCGTGGCGGCCGACCTGGGGGTGCTACACGCGCTCGCCGGGGCCACCGCCGACGACCCCGCGGCGCGGGAGTGCGTCGAATGGTCCGCGCTGTGCGCCGAGGAGGCGGGGCTGCTCGGCGCGGATCCGCTCGGACCCCTGCGCGGCGGGCTGCGGGAGGCCCTCGCCGGTCTCGGGCCGGAGGCCGCCGACCGCTGCTGGGCCGAGGCCCGCGAGGCCTTCGCGCGGGGCGGGATCTCCACCCCGGAGGAGGCCGTCGCGGCGACCTGGCGGTGGCGGGAGGGGGCGTTCCCCCGGCTGGTACAGCTGTGCGGGCCCTCGGGCAGCGGCAAGAGCACCTTCGCGCGGAGCCTGCCCGGCGTGTCCGCCTACGTGAGCCTCGACGATCTGCGGGCCGCCCGGGGGTCCCGCGCCGACCAGCGGGCCAACGCGGACGTGCTGCGCGAGGGACTGGACCGGCTGGACGCCGCCCTGGCCTCGGGCGGGACCGTGGTGTGGGACGCCACCTCCCTCAACGAGCAGCAGCGCGGCCTGGCCGGTTCGGTCGCACGGCGCCACGACGCGCTGGTCACCCAGGCGGTGGTGCTGGTCGAGGAGGCGGAGCTGCGGCGGCGCAACACGGTGCGGGCGCATCCCGTGCCGGACCGGGTGCTGACCACGCAGCTGCACCGGTTCGGCCCGCCGTACGCGGGGCAGGCGCACCGGACCTGGTACGTCGGGGCGGGCGGGAGCGTGGAGGACACGGCGGGGGTTCTGGGCGGCCCGGGCGATCCGGGTCCGGCGGGCGGGGGGTTCTGATTCCGATGCGTACCAGTGAGGAGCTCTACCACCAGGTCCGCTGGGACCCCCGCTTCGATCCGGCGCGGTTCGTGCTCGGGCTGCTCCAGCGCGGGGCCGCCCCGAAGCGGGTCCCGCTGCCCTCCTTCGTGCCCGGCGGGGACATTCCCTGGCACCGGGTGCTGTTCGTCGAGGCGGACGGCGAGCTGGTGTGGGACCGGGCCACGGGGGTGGACCGGATCGACGTCACCGGGGCGGGGCGGGTCCGCGAACCGCGCCTGCTGCGGGCGCCGTTCTTCACCGCCCGGACCCCGCACGCGTGGGATCCGGCAGGCGGCGGATCCTGGCGTCCGGCGCCGACACCCGGGCCCGCCGGGGCCGGGGCACCGGCCACGGTACGGCTGCTGACGTGGAACACGCTCTGGGACCGCTACGACGCCCCGCGGATCGCCACCGCCCGGCGCAGGCCGCTCCTGCTGGCCGATCTCGCGGGCGCCGACGCCGATGTGATCGCGCTCCAGGAGGTCGAGCCCGCGCTGCTGGCCATGCTGCTGGAAGCGCCGTGGGTCCGGGCCCGGTACACGGTCGCCGCGGATCCGGCCGGCCGGGACGTAGCCGAGTGCGGGCTGCTGGTGCTGAGCCGGCTGCCGGTGCGGGAGGCCGGGCTGCACCGGCTCGGCCCGCACAAGGCGGTCGCCGCGGTGACGGTGGACACCGCGGCCGGGCCCCTGGTCGTCGCCGCCACCCACCTGACGAGCGATCACACCGAGGACGGTGAGGTTCGCCGGCAGGCCGAACTGGCGGGGCTCGCCGAGCGGTTGGGCGGGATCGAGGCCGGGGTGGCGCTGCTGGGCGACTTCAACGACGGCCGGTCCGGGGCCGAGGGGCCCGCCGGCGCCCTGGGCATGCGGGACGCCTGGAGCGAGGTACACGGGCCCGCGGACGATACGCCCACCTTCGATCCGGGGGCCAATCCGCTGGCCGCGGTGGGCTCACTGTCGGGGCGGGCCGCGCGGCTGGACCGGATCCTGCTGTCGCCTTCCCGGGCGCGGGTGACGGAGGCGGCGCTGCGCGGGAACACCCCGGGCCCGGAAGGGCTGTTCATCTCCGACCACTACGGGGTGGAGGCGACGCTGGACTGCGGGGCGGAAGGCGGCAGGCCGCCCGCGCGGCTCGACGCGGCGGCGACGGCACGTACGGCGGTTGCCTGGCTGCCGCCACAACTCCCGGAGCCAGTCGGCGAGTTGCGTCGGGAGCACGACCCGGCGGCCGACCGCTGGCCCCCGCACGTGAACCTGCTGTTCGGCTTCGTCCCCGAGTCCTCCTTCGAGGCGGCCGTGCCGCTGCTGGCCGAAGTGGCCTCGGAGACGGCGGCGTTCACCGCACGGATGGAGGGGGTGCACAGCTTCGGCCTGCGTGAGGACGCCACCCTGTGGCTGGATCCGGCGGCGGCCGGCGACGCACCGTGGCAGGAGTTGCGGCGGGCACTGACCCGGCGGTTCCCGGGGTGCCCGGTGCGCGCCGAGGGCTACACCCCGCACCTGACGCTGGGGCGCAGCCGGGATCCGCAGCGGGCGGCCCGGGAGTTCGCGGCCCGGCTCGGCGGCGGAGTGTCCGCGCGGGTCGGGGAACTGGCCGTGCTCTCGCGGCGCGGGGACGGCCCGATGCGGCCGCGGGCGGTCGTGGAACTGGGCACGGGCCGGGTGCGGTGGCTGCCGGAACCCGCGCCCCGGGGCGGGGTCGAGCCGCCGGGCGCGGCGGCGTCCGTCACGGCGCGGATCGCCGGGGCACTGGCCGACGGCGTGGTGCACGGGGTCGGATCCCGCCGCATGGGCTGCGCGCTGCCGGGGGCGGACCTCGACCTGGTGGCGGCGCTGCCGGGCGCGGCCGGTATCGCCGGGGTACGGGACCGGGTGGCGGCCGCGCTGCCCGACGCGGTGGGCATGCGCGAGGTGACGGGCGCGCGGGTGCCGGGGCTGCGGTTCCGGGTGGCCGGACTGGAAGTGGACCTGGTGGTCGTCGCCACCGGCGCGCTGGACCCGGCGCGGGCGGTGGCGCGGCGGGCGGAGCTGGGCGATGCGGCCGCCGTCGCCTTGAGCGCGGTGAGCGACGCGGAAGCCGTACGGGGCCACGTGGGCGCGGAGCTCGCCGCCTTCGCCCGTCTGGCGCGGGAGGTCAAGGCCTGGGCCCGGGCCCGGGGTCTGGACTCGGCGCCTTTCGGCGGGCTGCCGGGGCTGGCCTGGGCGGTGCTCGCCGCGCGGACCGTGCGCGGGGCCGCCGACCTCTCCCCCGCCGCCCTGCGCCTGGAGTTCTTCGGGACCTGGGCGGCCTGGGACTGGCGGGACCCGGTCGGCCTGACCCCCGCGGCTCCGGGGCCGGACCCGGTGACCGTCCTCACCCCCTCCGAGCCGGTCCGCAGCTGCACGGCCCAGGTGGGCCCCGGGATGCGCGATCTGCTCGGGCGGGAGCTGTACCGGGCTTGGGAGCTGCTGGACGCGGACCCCGAGGGCTTCGGCGCCGCCCTGGCCGCGCCACCGCCGCACCGCCGGCACGCGGCCTGGGCGGTGGTGACCGTACGGGCGCCCGGGGAGGGGGAGTTGGAGGAGGTCCGGGGCCGGGTGCGGGGCCGGCTGCGGGCGTTGCTCGGCGCCCTGGAGGAGGCGGGCGTGTCGGACGCGCATGCCTGGCCGCGCCCCTTCGACACCGCCCCGACCCGGGTCCGGTATGCGATCGGTCTCGGCGCCACCCCGCCGGACGCGGCCCGTCTCGCCGCCCTGTCCGCGCCGTGGTCGCGCGGTCTGGCGGGCGTCGAGGTCACCTGGGCGGCCTGTGGCGAGGTCCCGTCAGAGCTCGATGACGATCTTTCCTGAGGCGTGCCCGCCCTGGCTCAGTTCGAAGGCCGCCGCCAGCTCGGCCAGCGGAAAGGTCCGGGCGAGCGGCACCTTCAGCTGCCCGGCGTCGGCGAGCCGGCCCAGTGCGGCGAGGTCGCTGCCGTCCGGGCGGACCCACATCATCTCCCCGCCCGATCCGAGCACGGTGGGGTCGGCGATCGAGGCGTGCCGGCCGTCGTCGTGGAGCACGGCGCGGGTGACGTCGAGGACACCGCCGACGAAGTCCGCGACCACGGTCGCGCCGTCGGGGGCGAGGGCGAGCACCCGCTCGGCGAGGCCGTCCCCGTACGCGACGGGCTCGGCGCCGAGCTCCCGCAGCCGGTCGTGGTTGCGCGGCGAGGCGGTGCCGATGACGCGCGCCCCGAGCGCGCGGGCGATCTGCACGCCGAGGGAGCCGACGCCGCCGGCCGCGCCGTGGATCAGCACCGTGTCGTCCTTGCCGGTGCCGAGGCGGGTGAGCAGCTGGTAGGCGGTGAGCCCGGCGAGCGGCAGCCCGGCGGCCTCGGCCCAGCCGAGGGAGGCGGGCTTGTGCGCGAGGGCCCGTACGGGCACGGTGACGAACTCGGCGAACGTACCGCCCCGGATGTAGTCCTTGCGGGCGTAGGCCATGACCTCGTCGCCCTCGGAGTACTCGGGAACGTCGAGGCCGACCCGCTCGACGGTGCCGGACACGTCCCAGCCGGGGACCACCGGGAAGAAGACGTCCATCAGGCCGTCGAGCTTGCCCGCCATGACCGTCCAGTCGACGGGATTCACCGCGGCGCACTTGACCCGGACGAGGACCTCGCCGGGTCCGAACTTCGGCACCGGCAGCCGCGTCTCGGAGAGCACCTCCGTCCCGCCGTACGTCTCGTACGCCATCGCCCGCATGGTGGCCTCGGCCATGTTCCCGACCTCTCCGTGAGCTGGTGGACCCGCCCCCGAGCCCATCCCACCACGCGGGCCGCGCCCGTCCCGAGAAGCGTGGCGGTCGGGGAACGTCCGGCTCACCGGCTGGGTGGAGGACCTGCTGCCCGGCGGGGCTGGGGCGCGCCGGACGGGTACTGCGTGGGCCGGTGGCTCAAGGAGGGCGGAGTCAACGGGCAGACAGGACCGATGGTCTGCCCGCACATCAACCCCTCGCGCGCTACCACACGCACGTTCGACCAGATCATCACGCCCGAGGCGCCGGTGGTCGGCGCGCAGCTCTCGCGATTCGGCGTCTGACCTCCGGCCCGCGGAAGGGGCCCTGGTCCAGGCGGTCACGCCCGGACCAGGGCCCCTCGCCCGGCGATGACATGATCAGGCCATGATCAGCGAACCGAAGCGGTATGTCCTGTTCGACGTCGACGGCACCTTGATCGACGCCGTCGACAACCAGCGCCGGGTCTGGCACACATGGGCGGAGCGCCACGGCCTGGATCCCGACGAGGTCTACGGCGTGGCCCTGCGGACCAGGCCGGTCGAGACCTTCGCGCAGGTCGCCCCGGGCCGGGACCCGCTGGAGTGCCTGGCCGCACTGCACGAGCTGGAGGACGAGGACGTCCGGTCCGGTGTCTACGGGGCCTTCGGCGGCGCCGCGGAACTGCTCGCCGCCCTTCCCCCGGGCGCCTGGGCCCTGGTGACGTCGAACTACGAGCACCGGGTGCGCGGCCGCTTCGCCCGCACCGGTCTCCCGGTCCCCGAGGTCCTGGTGGACGCGGCCGCGGTCGAGGAGGGCAAGCCGTCGCCCGCGCCCTACCTGCAGGCCGCGGCGCGACTCGGCGCCGATCCGCGGGACTGCCTGGTGATCGAGGACGCCCCGTCCGGCGTGCAGGCCGGGCTCCGTGCCGGGATGACGGTGTGGGGGGTCAACGCGCCGGTCCCGGTGGACGGCGTGCACCGCCACTTCACGACCCTGCGCGAAGCGGTCCCCGAGATCCTCGACGCCCTCGCCCTCACCAGCCGATGACCAGGTCCGCCCGATCGCGGCCGGGGGCGATCAGGCGGGCGTTGGACTCGTCCGAGCGGGCCACCCAGGCACGGGCGTGCGCGGGGGCCTTGCCGTGGCGTACGTGGCGGTCGACCAGGCTGCGGATCCGCAGGGTGTCGTCGGGGGCGAGGTACCACGCCTCGTCGAGCAGGGGCCGCACCCGCGCCCACTCCCCCGCGTCGTGGAGCAGGTAGTTCCCCTCGGTGATCACCAGGGGTACGGCGGGCCCGACGGGGATGCTCCCCGCGATCGGCTCCTCGATCGAGCGGTCGAAGGCCGGTGCGTAGACCGTGCCGTCGCCCGGTTCGCGCAGCCGGCGCAGCAGGGCCGTGTAGCCGGCCGCGTCGAAGGTGTCCGGGGCGCCCTTGCGGTCGGCCCGGCCCAGCCGTGCCAGTTCGGCCTGGGCGAGGTGGAACCCGTCCATCGGCACCACCGCCGCCAGCTCCGGCCCCAGCGCCTCGGCCAGCCGCCCGGCCAGCGTCGACTTCCCCGCCCCGGGCGGGCCGGCGATCCCCAGGAGCCGCCGTCCGTCCCGGCCGGCCAGCGCGCGGGCCCGGGCCTCCAGTTCCGTCATGTCCACCGCCCCATCCTGCCCCCTGGGGGGCTGCCTGCCCGTAACGGAGCGGCCGTAGGGTGCTGACGGGAAGTCTCATTCGAGGCTCCGGAGAAGGGGATGCACATGCAGCACGTCGCGGTCCTTGGCGGAAGTATCGCGGGCCTCGCCGCTGTTCGGGCTTTACGGAGCTTCGGGGTCAGGGTCACCCTCGTCGAGCCCGACGACCTGGGCGGCGGCCAGGGGGACGGCCGCAAGGGGGTGCCGCAGAGCGGTCAGCTGCACGCGCTGCTCGACATGGGGCGTACGCAGGCGGAGCGCTGGTTCCCCGGTCTGACGGACGAGTTGGTGGGCCACGGGGCGGTGCTGGGCTCCGGGAGCGAGATCCAGCTGTTCGCGGGGGGCACGCGCAAGGTCGCCGTCCCCGGCAACGAGCTCATCGGGACCACGCGCCGCCTCCTGGAGCAACGCGTCCGCCGCCGAACCCTCGCCGACGAGCACGTCACGGTGGTCCGGGCCCGGGCCTGCGGCCTCCGATTCGAGGGCGGGCGCGTGACCGGCGTACTCCACCAAGGGGCCGACGGCGGGCCGGAGTCCTGCCTGCCGGTCGACGCCGTCGTCGACGCCATGGGCCGCTCCAGCCGTCTGACCTCCTGGCTGCGGGACGGCGGCTGGCCCGAGCCGCCCGTCGACCGCATGCGGATCGACCTCGGCTACGCCACCGGACTCTTCCGCCGCGGCCCGGAACTCCCCGGCGTACGCGTCGCCCACCAACTCCCGGTCGCCGTCGGCACCCTGGACCGGCAGCCGGACACCGGCGCCATGGCCGCCGTGGAAGGCGACCGCTGGATGGTGGTCATCGCCGCCTACGCCGACCGGCGCCTCACCCGCGACCGGGACGCCTTCCTGCGCCGCATGTGCGAGATGGAGGCCGAACCCTTCGGCGTGGTCGCCCGCCGGTGCGAGCTGCTGGGCGAGGTCGAGACGTACACGATGGCGCACTCCATGCGGCGCAACTGGTCCCGGACGGAGCGGCTGCCCGGCGGCCTGTTCGTCGTCGGGGACGCCGTCGCCTCCTTCAACCCCGTCTACGGGCAGGGGATGACCTCTGCCTTCCTGCACGCCTCCTGTCTCGCCGCCTACCTGCGCAAGGGCTCCGACCTGACGGCACCGGCCGTCGGCTATTTCGAGCACGTACGGGTCGTCGTCGACGCGGCCTGGAAGGTCTCCACCCTCGCGGACCTCGCCCAGCCCCACGTCACCGGCCCCTACCCGCCCGGCTACCGGATCTCCAAGGCCCTCTCCGACCGGATGGGCGAGGCCTCCGTCACCGACGCCTGGGTCAACGAGCGCTTCCTCGACGTGGTCAACATGCGCCGCCACCCCGCCGCCCTGGAAACCCCGCACTTCTGGTGGCGCGTCGGCAAGGCACTGCTGGCCCGGCGCACGCCCGGTACGTACGGGGCCGCACGCGCCCGGCGGGCGGGGCCGGGCGGCCGCTGCCTGCGCGCACCGCGCCGACCGGAAATATGATGAGCACGGGCCTTTCGCTCAGCGGAAGGAGTGGCACATGAGCCCGCATCGTCAGCCGCGGGCCGCGAGCGCCGACCTCCTGTCCAGGCTGGGCCGGCTCACCGCCCTGGCTCGGGCCGGGGCGGAGATGCAGCAGGCCCGGGTGCAGCTGGCCGAGGTGCTGCAGCGCGAGATGCTGCCCGCCTCGCTGCCGGTCGTGCCGGGGCTGCGGACCGCGGCCCGGTACTCCCCCGCCCGGCACGGCCTGGACATCGGCGGCGACTGGTACGACGGCTTCCGGCTCCCCGACGGTGCGCTCGCCTTCTCCATCGGCGACGTGGAGGGGCACGATGTCGAGGCGGCCGCGTTCATGGGGCAGGTCCGGATCGGGCTGCGCGCGGTGGCGTCGGTCGTCGAGGACCCCGGCGAGGTGCTGAGCCGGACCAATGACGTCCTGCTCTCGACGGACGGCGACCTCTTCGCCACCTGCGTGCTGCTGCGCTTCGACCCCGAGACCTGGGAACTCGAGAGCGCCCGGGCCGGGCACGTCCCCTCCGTCTGGGCCACGGTGGACGGCGCGTACGGCATCTCCGACGACGAGGGCGGGCTGCCCCTGGGCATGCTGCCCGGGGCGGGCTATGCCGTGACCCGGCGCCGGCTGACGAAGGCGGGGGCGATCGTCCTGCTCACCGACGGGGTGGTCGAGGGGCCGAGGTTCCCGATCGAAGTGGGGCTGGAGCGGGTGGCCCGCGTCGTCAGGGAGGCGGCGGGCGCCGATCCCGAGGAGCTGGCCGCCGAGGTGATGAAGGTGGCCGATTCCACCGGCCACGCCGATGACGCCGCCGTGCTCGTGCTCCGCCACGACGCGGCCGGCCCCTGACGGCGCCCGCACCCGTAACGCGTGTCATGTTCCGCCGCGACGCGCGGGCTGTTGTCTGATGCTCTGGTGCGCACCGAGGAATGGCGACGGCTGTCCGGAACCCCCCTTTGGATCCTCGGCGTCTCCGTCGCCTACTACGTGACCGGGCGGATCGGTCTGCTCCAGCAGGTGGTCGTCGAGGGGGCGGCGGTCACCCCCCTGTGGCTGCCCACGGGCATCGCCCTGGCCTGCCTGCTCTGGGCGGGCCTGCGGATCTGGCCGGGGATCGCGCTGGGCACGTACTTCGTCATCGAGCGGATCAGCTCGTTCCACGTCGCCGACCTCGGGATCATGACGGGCAACACCCTGGCTCCGGTGTGCGCGTACCTGTTGCTCCGGCGGGTCGGGTTCCGCGTCGAGCTGGACCGGCTGCGCGACGGGGTGGCGCTGGTCTTCCTGGGCGGCCTGCTGCCCATGCTGATCAGCGCGTCCGTCGGAACCTGGGTGCTCGTCCTGGCCGGCGACATGGCCCCGGCGCGCTTCTGGCCCGTGTGGGCGGCGTGGTGGGCCGGGGACACCATGGGCGTGCTCGTGGTGACCCCGCTCCTGCTCGTGCTGCGCAGGGCCCGGCTGCCCCGCGAGACCTACCGCCTGGGCGAGGCGGCGGCTCTGGCGGTCACCGCCGTCGCCGTCGCCGTCGTGGCCACCCGGAGCTCCCTCTCCGTGCTCTTCCTCGTCTTCCCGCTGCTCATCTGGGCGGCGGTGCGCTTCCAGCTGGCCGGCAGCGCGCCGTGCGCCCTGCTCGTCTCCGTCCTGGCCAACTCGGCGGCGACGGAGCACGCCGGACCGTTCGCCCACCACACGCTCTTCGAGGTCATGGTCAACCTCCAGGCCCTCAACGGCGCCGCGGCCCTGACCGGACTGCTGCTGGCGGCGCTCGTCACCGAGCAGAACAACATCCGGCTGAAGATCGAACAGGTCTGCGAGGACCTGGCCGAGCTGGTGGACCAACTCGGCCCGCGGAAGCGGGAGGAGTGAGCCCGCGCACGGCCCCCGTGCTCAGCCGAACGCCGCCCGCGTGGCCGGGCCGTAGACACCTTTCGGGTCACCGGTGATGCCCCGGTCGCTCTGCAGTTGGGCCACACCGCGCCGGGTCTGTCCGTCGTACACGCCGTTGACGGTGACGTACGTGAACCCCTGACCGAAGAGGAGTTCCTGGAGCCGGCGCACCTCTGGCCCGCGGTCCCCCGGGCGCAGCGTCCCGCCCGCGGCCGCCGAGGGCTGCGCGGAGGTGGCACTCGGCGCGGGCGTCGGCTTGACGCTCTGGCTCACGGCCGGACCGGACGAGGCGGACGATCCCGGCGTGGGCGAACCCGTGGTGGCCCGCGCCGAGGGCGCACCGGTCGCGGACGCGTCGGGGCTGCGCGCCGGGAGTACGGGCAGGGACAGGTCGGGCCGCAGCGAGGCACGGGGCGGCGGCTGCGGATCGGGGCCGGCCAGCAGGAACACCAGCACCCCGGCCGCGGCGACCACCGTCAGGGTGATGACGACGGCAGGTCCGATCCCGCGCCCGCCACGACCCCTCACGTGACGACCGGCCTCGCCGGTCCCGGCACCGGGAGCAGCGGCCACGGGCCCGGCGGCAGCGCGGGCGGCCACGGGCGGAGGCTCGCGGTCCGGCACCGGCCCGGGGTAGGAGGCGGGCCCGCTCTGCGGCCAGGCGGGCCCGGTCGCCGTCGCGGGGGACGGCCCGCCCGAGGGCGGCGCGTACGGGCGTACGAACAGGCGGTCGTCGGGGACCATCCCGCTCTCATCGAAGTCGTGGGACATGTGTCTCCCCGGCTGGGACGGGGGCCGGCGCGGCGGTGCGGTGCCGGCCCCCACCCGGCCGGTCAGGCTCTGCGCCGCCGGGCGGGCGGGGCCGTCACCGCGCGTGCGGCGGCTCCGCCGGGAGCGCGGCCGGGCGCATCGCCGAGTGCGAGGGAACCGCCGGTCGTGGCCTGGGCGGGCCCCGGTTCGGGCAACGAGCGGACGGACATGCGCATCTGGGGTATCTCCGAAGTGCGGCTCAAGCGGTGGTTCTCGACCGGCGCACTCTTTCCCTCCGGGCAGGGCCGGGTCAAGCCGGATGTCCGATCTGCCCTCGTCCATCCGCTCTCTGCCCGCCGATCACTCGGGGTCACAGGGTCGGCCGGGCCGGCCGCGGACGGACGTGACCCACACCGTGACCGCCGCCAGGAGCATCAGGGCGCCTCCGCCGAGCGGGGCGGCGGGGACGGAGATGCCGTCGACCGCGAGGCCGCCGAACAGCGCGCCCGCGGCTATCGCCAGGTTGAACATGGCCACCATCAGCGAGGAGGCCGCCTCGGCGGCGGCCGGGGCCGCCTTGATCATCCAGCTCTGGACGGTCACCGAAACCCCTCCGTACACCAGCCCCCAGGCGAGCAGCAGGGCGGAACCGGCGACCGCTCCCGGCAGGACGGCGATCAGGCCGAGGATCACGGCCAGGCAGGTACTGACGGCGAGCAGCGTACGGTACGGATCGCGCGCCCCGGCCAGGAAGTTGCCCGCGACCCCGGCGACTCCGTAGCCGAGCAGCAGGGTGCTCACGTACGCGGCGTCGATGCCGGAGACGTCCTGCAGGATGGGCCGTACGAAGGTGTAGGCGGCGAACTGCCCGGTCACCACGAGGAAGGTGACGATCACTCCGGCACGCACGGCGCGGTTCTCGCGGAGCAGGGCGGGGAGTTCGGGGAAGGCGATGTGCCGGGTCGGCGGCAGCGGGGGCAGCAGGAGGAGCAGCGCGGTCAGGGTGAGCAGGCCGAGGGCGCCGACCGCGGCGAAGGCGCTGCGCCAGCCGCCGAGTTCGCCGAGCAGGGTGCCGGCGGGGACGCCGAGCACCGAGGCGGTCGGGACGCCGCCGAAGACGAGCGCGGTCGCCCGGCCGACGCGGCGCTCGGGGACGAGTCGTACGGCGAGCCCGCCGGCGATGGCCCAGAAGCCGCCGACGCTGACTCCGACGAGGAGGCGGGCGGCCAGGACGACGGCGAAGTTCGGCGCGAAGGCGGCGGCGAGGTTGGCGGCGGCCATCAGGGCGATGAGTACGCAGAGCACGAGCCGCCGGTCGAGGCGGGCGGCGCCGACGGTGACGAGCGGGGCGCAGAAGCCGGCGACCAGCCCGGGGGCGGTGACCATGAGCCCGGCGGTCCCGTCGGACACGCGGAGGTCGGCGCCTACGGGGGTGAGCAGGCCGACGGGCAGCAGCTCGGAGGTGATCAGGCAGAAGATCCCGAGCCCGACGGCGCAGACGGCCGCCCAGCCCTTCCAGGCGGGGCCGGGGCCCGCGGCGGAACCCGGCCCGCGCCCCGGGCCGGACCCGGAGACGGTTCCCGGTATGGAGCCGGGCTCACCGGGTTCGGGCGCGCGGCCGGGCCCGGTAACGGGGGTCGGCACGGGCTCCGGACCGGGCGCGGGGTTGCCGGGCGCGGCAGCTGCGGTCATGGATCGGTACTCCGTACGAGCGGATCGGCGGGCAGGGCGCGGCAGGACGCGGTGTCGGGGGTCGCGCCTCCCCCGGCGCCCGTACTGCCGTTCCCGCGACCCTGCCATACCGGCGGATCCAGGCCTACCCACTGTCCACACCCTGGCGGCGAATCGATTCCGCTCCGGCCCGCTTCACCCGGACGCGTGAGCCGGGGGACTGTGTCGGCCGGGCCGTGCGGCAAGGTGGTCGGATGCTGTTACGCCGGGCCGTGCCCCTCTCCCTCCTCGCGCTCCTCACGGGCGCCGGCTGTGTCTCGGTCGGCCCGCAGGATTCGGCTCCGGTTCCCGCTCCCGTACGGGGTTCCGTACCGTCCGTGGGCGCGCCTGACGTGCCCGAGCCGCTGCCCCTGGGGATGCTGCCGGGTGCCTCCGTGGCGGACGCCGCCGATCCGGGGGCGGAGCCCGACCGGAGGCCGTCCGTCGCGCGGCCCCCGGGCAAGGCCGCCCGGCCGCCCGCCGCCCGGCCGGCGAAACCGGCGGCGACGGCCCGCCGCCCGCGCGCGGCCAAGCCCGCCCCTCCCCACCCGCGCCGGAAACCGGCGCCGCCACCGGGTGTGGAGGAGCTGTGCGCGGCCGCGGAGGGCACGATCCCGCCGTCCATCGTGGACCTGTGCCTGCGCCAGTACGGCCACTGACCGCCCGCCGGGGCCCTCAGGGGCGGCCCCCGCAGGCGTAGCGGCAGCGGCGGGCCGTGTCGCGGCGGGCGGTCCGCAGTCGGCGCAGGGTGGTGTGGCCGCGCCGGCGCCACTCGCCCCGGGGCAGGGAGGCGCGCTGGCCGCCGCCCGCGATCAGGGCGTTGACCGGGGTCATCGGGTCGGTGGCCATGGCCTTGGCGAGCAGCACGCCGACCACGAGCGGGACCAGGGCCACGGCGAGGGCCGAACCGGCGGTGGTCACGTGCTGCATGCGGGGGCGGGGCGTCGCTGAGGTCATGCCGTCATTCCATCAGCGGCGGCGCGGCGGGGAATCGGGGCGGATACTCAGGCCGTTGGGCACGAGGTACTCAGACGGGCGGGGGTGGGTGATGCCGGTACCCGGGCAGGGCTTCGAGGCGGCGACCGGCGACGGCCCTGCCGGGCCGCCGGATGCGGGGCGGGCGGCGGAGCTGCGCACGGCGTACGAGGGGCTGTTGCAGATCCGCCGACTGGTCAACGGTCCGGCGGGGACGGCGGTTCCCGCGCCCTGGGAGGTACGGCAACTGCCCCGCGCGGTGGCCCTCGCCCTGGAGTCCTCGGGCATCCCGCCGTCGGCGGTGGACGCACAGGGCCTGCCCGCCCGGACGGGCTACCGCGTGAGCGCCGCCGCCGAGCCGGGGCGCGCGCAGGTGACCTGGGTCGGCCCCCGCGGCGGCGGCGCGGCCGAGGAGGAACAGGAGCGGCTGACGGCCTGCGCGGCCGCACTGGAACGCCTGGGCTGGGTATGCCTCCTCTACCGCGGCCCCCGCCACCGCCGCTTCCTGGAGGTGGAACCCCCTCACTGACCCCCGCTCCCCCAAAATCCGCTGGCCGGGCCACCCCCACCAGGGGAGACTCGCCCGATGGGCATATTGGGCACGCTGGCGGAGCGCATCGGCCGGGGCCAAACCGTAGAGTTCCGGCCGACCGGCGGATCCATGGCGCCATTGATCCACAACCGGCAGCTGGTCCGGGTCGCACCGGCCGACCCGACGCTGATCGAGGTCGGCGACATCGTCCTGGCTCGTGTATCCGGCACGGTGTACCTCCACCTGGTGTCCGCGGTCGACGGCTCCCGCCGGCGCGTCCAGATCAGCAACAACCGCGGCCACGTGAACGGCTGGACCGGCCGCGACCGGGTGGTCGGCATCTGCCTGGAGGTCGACGGCGTCCCCCGCCCCCGGGCCGCTCGCAAGGTCAGACGGCCCGCGATCCGGCCCGTCTCGCTCGCCGGGGCTCGGGTCGAGTTGGTTCCGTTGGAGCCGGGGCATGCCGGGGAGATGGCCGGGGTGTTGGGGGACCCGGCGTTGTACGGGTTCATCGGTGGGGTGCCGTTGGCGGCCGATGCGCTGCGGGCGCGGTACGAGCGGCTGGCGGGCGGGTCGCCCGATCCCGGGGTCGTGTGGGCCAATTGGGTGGTGCGGCTGCGCGGGTCGGGGCGGCTGATCGGCACCGTGCAGGCCACGATCACCCCGGAGCGGGACCTCGCCGAGCTGGCCTGGGTCATCGGGACCCCGTGGCAGGGCCACGGATTCGCCACTGAGGCCGCCCGGGTGATGGCCGGCTGGCTGGCCGAGGTCCCGATCGGCCGCCTGGTCGCGCACATCCACCCGGACCACGCCGCCTCGGCGGCGGTCGCCGCCGCCTGCGGGCTGCGGCCGACCCCGTACCGCCAGGACGGCGAGGTCCGTTGGGAGTCCGACGGCCTCAGCTCAGCGTGAGCAGGACGATCTCCACCTCTTCGCCGCGGGCCCGGGCGAACTCCCGGGTCCTGCCCGTGACCGAGAAGCCGCATTTCTCCAGGACGCGCACCGAGCCCGCGTTGTCGGCCGCCGCCCCGGCGTGCAGCGGCCGGGTCCCCTCCAGCCGGATCAGTTCCGCCAGCGCCCGGGTGGCGATGCCCCGTCCCCAGTGCTCGGGCCCGATCACGTACGTGACCTCGCGTTCCTCCGGCGGCCCGAACACGGCGGCGTGCCCGACCACGACCCCGTCCGCGAGCACCGTGCGCAGCGTCACCGCGGGATCGTTGCGCACCTTCGCCCAGTGGGCGTCGAAGTGCCCCCGGTCGTAGTGGTACTCCCTGGTCACCGCCGCCATCCGCTGGAGCCTGCGGTCGGTCAACTGCTCCCAGAAGACGGCCAGGTCGTCGTCCCGGGTCTCGCGCAGTTCGATCTCCACTCGCTGCTCCCCCTCACTCTCGTACGTCCTGTGCCGCCCCACCCTAGGACGGCCGTGACCGGTACCGCTCCGCGAGGGACGCGACCGTCTCCGCGAGGGCGGCGCGGAGTTCGGGCGGTCCGAGCACCTCGGCGTCCGTGCCCAGCCGGAGGAGGTCGCCGACCGCGACGGCCTCGGATTCGACCGGGAGGCGGAGCCGTACCCAGCCGTCCGCGTCGGCGGGGTCGGCTTCGGCGAGGGCCCGTGCGCCCGCGGCGCCGAACCGCATCGGCAGCAGCCGCTGTCCGCGGGGCGAGAGGCGCAACTCGGCGGTCTGCTGATGCAGGGCCGCGTCGAGCCGATCGGTGGACTCCCGCCAGTACGCGGCGAGTTCGAAATCGGCGGGCCGCTCGAAGCCGTCCTCCGCGACGTCCACCGCCAGGAACCGGGAGACGCGGTAGGTCCGCGGCGTCCCCTCGGTCCGGGCCACGAGGTACCAGATGCCGCCCTTGAGGACGAGGCCGAGCGGATGCAGCGTGCGGTGCACCTCGCCCCGCCATCGGCGGTAGTGGGTGTGCAGGACCCGCTGGTCCCAGACGGCCTGGGCGATCCGGGCGAGGTGCGGTACGGGGTCGGCGTCCCGGAACCAGGCGGGGGCGTCGAGGTGGAAGCGCTCCTGGATCCGCCGGGCCCGGTCGCCGAGCGCGGCGGGCAGCGCGGCCTGGAGCTTGAGCTGGGCGGCGGTCAGGTCGGCGCCGAGGCCGAGCTCCCGGGCCGGGCCGGGGGCGCCGGCGAGGAAGAGGGAGCCGGCCTGGGTGTCGGTGAGGCCGGTGAGGCGGGTGCGGTAGCCGTCCGCCAGCCGGTACCCGCCGGCGGGGCCGCGGTCGGCGAGGACGGGGACGCCGGAGGCGCCGAGGGCTTCGACGTCCCGGTAGACGGTACGGACGGACACCTCCAGCTCGTCGGCGAGCTCGGGCGCGGTCATCCGGCCGCGGTTCTGCAGCAGCAGGAGCAGGGAGAGGAGGCGGTCGGCGCGCATGACGCCCATTGTCGCCGTACCTGACAGAAGGTGTCAGGTACGGCTGCCAGCCTGGGTTCACGCCGGACGGAGGAGACCGTCCGGCCCGCCGAGAGGACGAGCATGCCCACGCCGACCACCCCCGCCGAGACCACCGGCCGCTTCACCTTCGCGGACTGGCAGGAGCACCCCGTCGGCTCCCCCGATTCCGCCCCGCGCCTCGCCCACGCCACCGTCACCAACGCCTTCTCCGGCGGGATCGAGGCAGCCGCGACCACCTGCTCGTACGTGATCGCCTACACGGGGGAGAACGTCGGCACCTACTCCGGCATGGAGTTGCTCTCCGGCAGCGTCGACGGCCGCAAGGGCACCTTCGTCCTGGAGGAGCGCGGCGGCTTCGACGCCACCGGCACCACCTGCCGCTTCGAGGTGGTCTCCGGCTCCGGGACCGGGGACCTGGCCGGGCTGACCGGCTCCGGCGGGTTCACCTACCACCACGGCGACACCTCCGTCGCGTACGTGTTCACGTACGCCCGCGCCTAGCGGGATCGGTCCGGGTGGCGCAGCAGCCGCAGGGCGTTGGCGACCACCACGAGGGTGGAGCCCTCGTGGACCAGGACGGCGGGCCCGATGCCCAGGCCGAGCGCGGTCGCCGGGACGAGGACGGCGACGATGCCGAGGCTGAGCCAGAGGTTCTGCCGGATGACGCGGCTCGCGCGGCGGCTGAGGCCGGTGATGAAGGGGAGCCGGCGCAGGTCGTCGGACATGAGGGCGATGTCCGCCGTCTCCAGGGCCACCGCCGAGCCGGCCGCGCCCATCGCCACGCCCACGGTGGCGCCCGCCATGGCCGGTGCGTCGTTCACGCCGTCGCCGATCATGGCGGTGCGGGCCGTCCGGCGCAGCCGGGTGACCTCGGCGACCTTGTCCTGCGGCATGAGGCCGCCGCGGACCTCGTCCATGCCGACCGCGCGGCCCACCGCGTCGGCGACGCGCTGGTCGTCGCCGGACAGCATCACCGTCCGGGCCACGCCGAGTTCGCGCAGGGCTGTGACGGTCTCGGCGGCTTCCGGCCGGGGGGCGTCCATCAGGCCCAGCGTGCCGAGCCAGCGGTCGCCGCGGCGGACGAGCATCGTGGTGCGGCCGGTGCGTGCGAGTTCCTCCGTACGGTCGCGCAGTCCGGCCGGTACGGGCGGTCCCGCGAGGGTGTCGGCGTAGGCGAGGCTGCCGATGTGGACCGGCTCGCCCTCGAACTCGGCGGTGACCCCGCGCCCGATGACGGCCCGCAGGGCGCCCGCCTCGGGCAGCGGTGCTCCGGTGACGAGTCCGGCCCCGTCCCGGACCACGGCCTGGGCGAGCGGGTGGTCGCTGAGGCGCTGCGCGGCGACCGCGGTACGGAGCAGCACCTGGCGGCCGGCCCCGTCGGCGGGCTCGATCTCGGTGAGCCGGGGGCGGCCTTCGGTGAGGGTGACCGTCTTGTCGAAGGCGATGGTGCGCAGCCGGCCGAACTCCTCCAGCGGCGCCCCGCCCTTGACCAGCACTCCCCCGCGGGCAGCGCCGCCGACGGCGCTCAGCACGGCGGCCGGGGTGGCGATGGCGAGGGCGCAGGGGCTGGCGGCGACGAGGACGGCCATGGCCCGGTAGAAGGTGTCGGTGAAGGGTTCGCCGGTCAGGGCGCCGACGGCCAGGAGCACGGCGACGAGCGCGAGCACGCCCGGTACGAAGACCTTCTGGAAGCGGTCGGTGAACCGCTGGGTCGGCGAGGTGCACTGCTCCGCGTCCTGGACGAGGCGGACCACCCGGGCGAGGGTGTTGTCCGCGGCCAGGCGGGTGACGACCACGTCCAGGGCTCCGGAGCCGTTGACGGTGCCCGCGTAGACGCGGCTGTCGGGGCCGGCCGCGCCGGGGTCGGCGAGCGCGGCGGTCCGGTCGGCGACGGGCACCTTGTCGGCGGGCACGCTCTCGCCGGTGATGGGCGACTGGTCGACGCTGCTGCTGCCCGCGGCGACGAAGCCGTCGGCCGGGACGCGCGTGTGCGGGCGGACCAGGACGGTGTCGCCGAGGGCCAGCTCCTCGACGGGCACCTCGGTGGGGGCGCCCGGCCCGCGCTGGACGAGGGCGGTGCGCGGGGCGAGGGCGCCGAGGGCCTCGATGGAGCGGCGGGCACGGCCCATGGCGTACTCCTCCAGGGCGTGGCCGAGGCTGAAGAGGACCAGGAGGACCGCGCCCTCCTCCCAGCGGCCGATGGCGGCGGCTCCGGCCGCGGCGACGAGCATGAGGAAGTCCACCTGGAAGCGGCCCCGGCGTACGGCCGCGAGGGCTTCGCGCAGGGTGAAGAACCCGCCGAATCCGTAGGCGCCGATGAAGAGGGCCCGGGTGGCGGGCCCGTCGTGGCCGGTCAGCTGGAGGATGAGGCCGGTGAGGTAGACGGCGAGCGCGAGCAGTGCGCTGACCGGCTCCGCGCGCGCTCCGATCTTCTTCATCACTGCATTCATGACATCAATATATCAAGACTTTGAAATATGTGAACCTGTGCACATCCTGATCTGCTGTTCTACGCTGCCGTCATGGAAGCCCACCCAGCCCACCCGCTCAGCGAGCCGGACGCCGCCGCGGTGGCCGAGGTCATGCAGGGCCTCGCCTCACCCGCGCGGATCCGCATCCTGGCCCGCCTGCTCCAGGCCCCCTGCTCGGTCGGCGAACTGGCCGAGTCCCTCGGCCTCGGCCAGCCCACGGTCTCCAACCACCTGCGACTGCTGCGCCACCTCGACCTCGTCACCGGCCGCCGCGACGGGCGCAGCGTGGTCTACGAACTCCACGACGCGCACGTCACGGCCCTGCTCCAGCAGGTGCTGGCGCACGTCCACCACGGCGAGGGGTAGGGCGCGCCCGGATCCCCCTCGGCTACGGCGCGCCGAAGGTCAGTGTCAGCCGCGGGGTGCCCTCGTTGGCCTGGGCCTCCGAGGACCAGAGCCACAGGGCGTCCGTACCCGCGCTGGTCAGGGCCAGGCCGTAGGGGCCGCCGAGCGCCGCGGCGACGGTCTGGGTGGTCAGCCCGGTGGTGTGCACCGCCGAGCCCTCCGGGATCCCCGCGAAACCGCCGAGCGCCGGACCGCCCAGTGCGGGGCGGTTGTTGTACGTCGTGCCGCCCTCGGTCCACGCTCCGGTGACCGGGACCACCGAGACGGTGTCCGTCGTTCCGGCGCCGCTCATGGTGTTCGTCTTGACGGCGAGCACGGCCGACTTCAACACCGTGCCCGCGGGCGCGGCGGGCAGGTCGAAGCGGAGGTAGCTCGCGTAGAACGAGCTGCCGCGCACGGCGAGCGATCCCGAGCTCCCGTAATTTCCGTCGGGCGCGCCCGCGTTGGCGTAGGTGTCCTCCGCGGCGGTCAGCTGGACCACCGCATCGGCCGGGGCGGTGGCGAGGGCGTGGTGGCGCTGCACCTGGGCCGCGCTCAGGGCGGTCGGGTAGACGGCCGTCTCGTCGAGCTGGCCCGCCCAGTACTCGCTGGTGGGGCGGTCGGGCCAGCCGCCGAGGCTGTCCCCGCCCGCGTGCCAGTAGCCCGCGAAGTTCTCGTGCGTGGTGACGGCGAGGGTGCCCTTCTGGACGCCGTCCACGTAGAGGGTCATCCCGCCGGGGCCCTGGGTGGCGACGGCGTGGTGCCACCGGTTGTCGTTGTAGGAGCCGGTGGTGGTGATGGTGCGGGTGGCGCCGGTGTAGACCCCGTAGACCAGCCGCCCGTCATTGGTCATGTAGAGGTGCTTGTCGTACTGGTTGCTGCCGCGTGCCTGGTTGCTGCCGAAGCCGAAGAGCTTGCCGCCCCGGGTGGTGTTCGTCCTGAACCAGGTCTCGATGGTGTAGGCGCTGCCCACCGTCTGCCGCTGGTCCCCGTACACCTTCGTGTCGGTGCCGTTGAAGCCGATCGCCGTGCTGCCGCCGGAGACGGCGCCGGGGGTCTGGCGCAGGGCGGGGGCGTTCAGGTGCACGCCGCTGCGGTTGCCGCCGTCGGAGGAGTCGGCGACGAAGGGCAGGGCGGACTCGTCGTAGCGCCAGTACTGCTGGGCTCCGTCGGCGCGGACCTGGTTCGGGTAGGCGTCCGCCGAGGTCGGGACCGTGACGCTCGCCGTCCCCGACAGGGCGCTGGTGTTGCCCGCCGCG
This sequence comes from Streptomyces sp. NPDC048337, assembly GCF_043201175.1. Classification (NCBI taxonomy): domain Bacteria; kingdom Bacillati; phylum Actinomycetota; class Actinomycetes; order Kitasatosporales; family Streptomycetaceae; genus Streptomyces; species Streptomyces sp. NPDC048337. The sequence goes on along the minus strand of NZ_JBICYR010000002.1, from coordinate 502,114 downwards.
TCGGTCGCGGTCACCCGGTAGGTGTACGTCTGGCCGGGCGTGACGGTGGTGTCGGTCCAGGAGGCCTGGGGGCGCCGGAAGAACAGCGAGTCGGCGGTGACCGTGGCGATCGGCGTGGCCGCGCCGTTGCGGTAGATCCTGTAGGTCAGCGCGCTGTCGTCCAGGTCGAGGCTGGTGCGCCAGCGCACCTGGGCCTCGCCCGGCTTGAAGCTGACCGCGCTCGCGACGGGCACGGTGGGCGCGCCGGTGTCCCCGGTGGAGGCGAAGCGCGTCAGGCTCTGCTGCGCCGTGCCGTTGACGGTGGTGAACTCGCCGCCGACCCACAGGTATGGGACGCCGCCCTTGGAGCCGACCGTCATCACGCGCGGGCCGATGCCCTCCCCGATGCCGTCGTTGGTGTCGGGTGCCCAGCCCAGCTTGCCCGTGCTGGTGGTGGGCTGGGCGAGCAGGTGGTGGCGCTGGCCGTCGGGGAACTCGCCGACGCTGGAGCAGTCGTGCGCGTGCGAGGCGCTGTAGAGCACGTTCCGGTACGGGAGTACGGCCTGGGTGGCGCCCAGGCAGGTGTCGCGCCAGCGCTGGCCCAGGTCGCCGAGGTCGAGCGCGATGCGGCCGTCGAAGACCCCGCCGCCGGTGCCCTCGTTGGCGGTGTAGAAGCCGGTCGCGTCGGTCGCGATGTCCTTGACCACGGAGTTGGTCTCGATGAAGCCGGGGTACGCCTTGGTGAGGGCGCCGCTGGTGGCGTTCACGACGGCCAGCGCGTGGGTGTTCGTACCGTTGACGGTGAAGAAGTCGCCGCCCAGCACCACGTTGTTGCCGTCCGGGGTGACCTCGACGGCCCGCCCCGGCTCGTCGGCGTCGGCGGTGAAGGGCCGCAGCGCCCCGTCGGCCGCGGCGACCGCGGCGAAGCGCTCGCGCGGCTGCCCGGCGACGGTGAGGAAGTCGCCGCCCGCGTAGACGGTGTCGGCGGTGACCGCGAGGGCGCGGACCGTGGCGGCGAAGGCCGGACGGAAGGAGGCCTTGACCGTGCAGCTCGCCACGTCGATGGCGGCCAGGCTGGAGACCGGGGTGCCGTTGACGGCGCCGAAGTAGCCGCCGGCGTAGAGGGTCTTCTTGTCCGGCGAGAGGGTCAGCGCGCGGACGGTGGCCGTGCCCGAGCCGACGGTGAAGGACAGGGAACAGGAGGTCGGGGCGCCGGTCGCGGCGTCGAGCGCCGCGAAGTTCACGGCGGGCCGCTCGCTGCCGGCGCCGCCCGCGGGCGGGCGTACGGCGGAGAAGGTGCCGCCGACGAAGACCTGGCCGCCCGCCTCGGCGAGGGCCCAGACGACTCCGTCGGGCTGCCAGGTCGGCAGGGCGTCGGCGGTGAACGCGACGGGCGGGGTGATGGCCGCCGCCGGTGCGACGAGGCCGAGGCCGATGCCCGCGCCGGTGCCGACCAGGGACAGGGCGAGAGCGGCGGCCGCCCCTCGGGATCTACGCATGAACCCCCCAGTTCGATGTGCGGTGTGGCCGTACGGCCGCACCCTAGAGTGAATCAAGGCGCCGTTCACGCCACTTGACGCATCGGATGCCAAATCGCACCGGGGCCGTCCGTGTACACAGGGTCACCCTGGCGAAACCGCCCCGCGCGGAGCCGGGCCCCTCTACCGTGCCGTGAGGTGATGGGCACGCGCACCGGAGGGGTGGGGCTGATGGACGACGAAGAGGACATGCGGCTGGCGAGGATGACGCCGGAGATCTCCCGCCGCACCCTCACCATGCTGCGCGGTCTCGCGGGCCTGGAGCCGCCCGAACAGGTGCCCGAGGACGCCATGGTCGTCGCCGACGCGATCCTGGCCGACCACGGCACCGACGGGCTCCGCGTGCTGGTGATGACCCTCGCCGCCTGGGCCACGGCCCAGATCGAGAACGTCGCCGAGCTGAGCGGGCGCAGCCACGAGGCGGTGCTGGACGCGATGGAGCTGGCCTGCCTGGAGGCCAATGCCGAGGAATAGGCGACGCGGGGCGTGGAGGGGGACGGTCCGGTCGGTGCTGGGCCGGATCGGGCCGATCCGGAAGAAGCCCCGCCCGACCCGGCCGGGATCCGGCGGCCGTCGGCGACACTGGGGATAGCAGTCGCGTCGTGGGGGGTCCGATCGGAGGCCGTCGTGAGCACACCTTCCCCCGTACGAATCGCTGCCATGCTGTCCACCGAGCACCGGGGGCGGCTGATGTCCCAGGCCCGCGAGGTCAATTTCCCCGAGGGTGCCCGCATCTTCGACGAAGGCACCAAGGCGGAGTCCTTCTGGATCGTGCGCTCCGGCACGGTGACCCTCGAGATCCCCGTGCCCGGCCGCCGGCCCGCGCCGGTGGAGAACCTCGGTCCCGGTGAGCTGGTGGGCTGGTCGTGGCTGTTCCCGCCCTTCGTGTGGCAGCTGGGCGCCGAGGCGATGACACCCGTACGTGCGTACGAGTTCGACGGCGCGGGCGTACGGATGCTCATGGACGCCGATCCCGCCTTCGGATCGGCGATCGGGCACTGGGTGGGCAGGGTCCTCGCCCTGCGGCTCCAGCAGACCCGCACCCGGCTCCTGGAGCTGTACGCCCCGCGCGCTGCGGCGGGCTAGCCCGCCGGTCCCGGCGATCCCGGCGGGGGCGCGGCCGGGGTTCCGGCCGCGCCCCCTCCTGGCTGCCCCCGCGCCCACCCCCGTCAGGCGCGCAGGCCGTCCACGGTCGGGACCACGAGGCCGAACACGTCGGTGATGGTGGTCAGGGCCGCGGTCTGGAGGGCGGACGCGGGCAGGGCCTTGCCGTCCGGGGCGGGCAGGGAGCGGGTGGCGGTGGCCTCGGCGACGACCGTGGGCCGGTAGCCGCGGTAGAAGGCCCCCTCCGCCGTGAACGTGATGCACATGTGCGTCATGAAACCGGCCAGCACGAGGTCCTTCCCGCTGCCCGGTGCGGCGCCCAGGTCGGCGAGGGTCTTCTCCAGCTCGGTGCCGTGGAAGGCGTTGGGGACCTGCTTGACCACGACCGGTTCTCCGTCGATCGGCGCGACCTCGTCGCTGATCGAGCCGATGTGGGCGCGGATGTCGTACGGGGTGTTCTCGCCGCCGTCGTTGATCACGTGGATCACCGGGGTGCCCGCCGCGCGAGCGCGCTCCAGCAGGCGGGCGCCGGCCGCGAGGGCCTCCTCGGCACCTTCCAGGGCCATGACGCCGGTGCGGTAGGTGTTCTGGAAGTCGATCAGGATCAGGACGGAGTCGCCGAGCCGGGGCGGCTCGTTGTCCAGGCCGCTGACGTCGCGCAGGGTCCTGGACGCGGTGTTCTTGCTCATCGGATGCCTCTCATCAGGGAAAAGGGCAGGGCGAAGCAGTCCGCCTCGCTCCGTGCCAGGGGAAACGGGTGGTGGGTGGGGCAGGCGGCCGGTCAGCCCGCCTGCGTACGGAAGCGGCGGCGGTAGGCGGCCGGGGTGGTGGCCAGCTGCCGCCGGAACGCCCGGTGCAGGGTCTCCGCCGAGCCGAGTCCGGCGGCGGCCGCGATCTGGTCGAGCCGGCCGTCCGTGGTCTCCAGCAGGCGCCGCGCCACCTCGATGCGGGCCGCCTCCACGTAGGCGGCGGGACTGGTGCCCGTCTCCTGGGTGAAGACGCGGGCGAAGTGCCGCTCGCTGAGGCACATCCGGGCGGCCAGGGTCGGCGCGGAGAGGTCCTCGTCGAGGTGGTCGGCGATCCACAGCCGCAGCTGGTCGATGTCCCGGCGCTCGGCGGCCGGGCGGCTGAGCGGTACGGAGAACTGGCTCTGGCCGCCCTGCCGCTTGAGGTACATCACCAGCTGCCGGGCCACGGAGAGGGCGACCTGCTCGCCGAGGTCTTCGGCGACGAGGGCCAGGGCGAGGTCCAGGCAGGCGCTGATCCCCGCCCCCGTCCACACCCGGCCCCGGTCGGTCCGGACGAAGATCGGGTCGGGGTCGACGGTGACCTCCGGGTGGTCGGCGGCCAGCTGGGCGGCGGTCGACCAGTGGGTGGTGGCCGTCTTCCCGTCCAGCAGCCCGGCCGCGGCCAGCAGGTGGGCGCCCACGCACACCGAGGCGACCCGCCGGGCGTGCGGGGCGGTCTCCTTCACCCAGGCCACGACCGTGCTGTCGATCCGGGCGACCGGGCCGTCGTCGGTCATGTCGACCGCGCCCGGCACCAGCAGGGTGTCCACCTCCCGGCCGACCTCGTCGAAGGCCAGGTCGGTGAGGAGTCGGACGCCGGCCGACGTGCGGACCGCGCCGGCGACCGGTCCGGCGAGGCGGACCTCGTAGCCGGCGCGGCCCGCGGTCTCCCGGTTGGCCAGCGCGAAGACCTCGGCCGGGCCGGTGACGTCGAGGAGATCGACATCGGGGAAGACCGCGATGACGACACGGTGCGAAGTGGGCATGAACCGATCTTCACGGGTGCGGCCGATGGCCGCAATGACGATTCCCTGTCACATTCGGACACGCCCTCCTCGCGTTCACCGCCTACTCGCGTACGCCCCCCAGCTCCACCGCACGGCGCCGCAGTACGACCGCGGCCGAGGAGACGGCGGAGACCACCGCCAGGGCCGCGCAGGCGGCGGCGGTCGCGCCCGTCACGTCCCACGGGATCACGAGGCCGCTCCGGACGCCCAGCAGGGCCAGGGCGCCCTGGATGCCGGCCAGGTTCAGGGCGGCCACGAGGGTGCCCATGACCGCGCCGACGATGACGACCATCAGGGACTCCCCCGCCACCAGCCGCAGCACCTGCCACCGGGTGGCGCCCGCGAGCCGCAGCGCCGCGAGCTCGCGGGCCCGGTCTGAGGTGGCCATGACCAGGGTGTTGGCGAGTCCGATGCCGGTGTAGAGGAGGGCGATGCCGAGGACCAGCAGCAGGCCCAGCCGGGTGGTGCGCTTGGTCTCGGGGTACCCGGCCGCCATCCACTGCTCCTTGGTGAGGACCCGGCCCCCGGCCTGCCGCACGGCTTCCGCCAGGGCCCGGCCGGCCACGGCGGCGTCGGCGCCCGGGGCGAGCCGTACGTCGATCCGGTCCACGGTCGCACCGGGGGCGTTGGCGGGGGTGACGTAGACCCCGTTGTTGCCGGTGCCGATGCTCATCACGGCGGCGATCCGCAGCCGTTTGCGGCTGCCGTCGCCGAGCCAGACGTCCACCGTGGATCCGACCTCGTGCCGCTCCCACTCCTCGTTGACGATGACGGAGTCGTCGTCGAGATCGGTGGCCTTGCCCGCGGTCAGGGGCAGTTCGGCGGTCCTGGCGAGGGCGGCGGGATCGACGGCGCGGCCCTCGGAACGGATCAGCGCGACACCCTCCTCCAGGACGTGGACGGTGGTGCCGGCGGTGGCGGAGACCTCGGTTCCGGGGACGGCGCGCACCCGCTCGACGGCGGCCGGGCCGAAGCCGCCGGCGCCCCCCGTGATCACGAAGTCGGCGGTGGTCCGCTGCCGGACCTCCGCCGCCTTGGCCTCGTTGAGGGTGGCGGTGGTGCCGAGCAGGGATCCGGCGAGGGCCACGGTGACCAGGACGGGCGCGGCGACGGCCGCGGTACGCCGGATGCCCGCGGCCGCGTTCTCGCGGACCAGCATCCCGCCGGCGCCCGGCAGCCGGGCCGGGAGCCAACCGACGATCCGGACGAGCGGGCGGACCAGCACGGGTGCCAGCAGCGCGAAGGCGACGATCAGCAGCATGGGCCGGCTGATGTACGTCTTGCGGTGGAGCAGGTCGGAGGGGTCGGCGAACAGCGCGTGGGCCAGGGTGCCGAGGCCGGTCAGCAGCAGTCCGGCACCGAGGATCCAGCGGCCGGCGGTCATGGTCCCCGGTTCCACGGCGGCTTCGCGCAGCGCCTCGGCGGGGCCCACCCGGCCGGCCCGCCAGGACGCGGCGACGACTCCGGCGAGGGAGACGAACAGGCCGGTCCAGAAGGCCAGGTGGAAGGGCCAGGTGGCGCCCCCGATGGCGAACCAGTGCGGTGCCAGCTCCCCCTCGACCATGGTTTCGGCGAGCACGGGCGCCCCGTACGCCCCGAGGACGCAGCCGGCGGCGGACGCGAGCACGCCCAACACCAGCGCCTCGGTGAGCACCATGCGGCGGATCTGGCCGGGGCCGGCGCCGGCGGTGCGCAGCAGGGCGAACTCCTTGCGGCGCTGGGAGACGGCGAAGGCGAAGGTGGAGGCGACGACGAACACGGAGACGAAGCCGGTGATCCCGCCCGCGGTGCCGAGCGCGGCGTTGACGGCGAGCAGGGCCTCGCCGTCGCGCTCCGGATCGGGGTCGGCGTAGCGGCGGTCTCGGCCGGTGAGGACCCGCACCGAGGGGTCCGGGCCGACCGCGGCCCGTACGGCGTCCGGGTCGGCGGCGACGGCGAGCTGGTCGACGGCGGGCGACAGCCGGGCGGCGCTGGCGTCGGTCCAGAAGACGGCCTCCTCGAACCGGTGGCCGCCGGGGGCCTTGACGGTGCCGACGACCGTGGCGGGGCCGCGGTCGGTGGCGAGCCGTTGGCCGGGCCGGGCCCAGCCGGTGGTGACGACCTCGCCGTCGGACCGCGGGGCGCGGCCCGCGTCGATGGTGTAGGGGGCGAAGGCGGCGACCGACCACGGATGGCCGACCAGCCGCTTCGGGCCGCCCTCGGCCCGTACGGGGAAGGAGCGGTCCTCGGTGGTGGGGCCGAGGGCGGCGAGCCGCCGGGTGAGTTCGGGGGACACGGCTCTCGGGTGGGCGAGTTTCCCGGTGCGGTCGCCGATCGCGGTCGGGACGCGCAGGACGTCGTTGCCCTTGACGACGACGGGGGCCCGGGCGAATCGTTCCGGCCCGCGTGGCGGGGCTTCCAGGGTGGCGGCGAGCCCGAGGCCCATGGTGGCGATCAGGCCGACGCCGAGGGCGAGGGCGACGAAGCTGCCGACGAAGGAGACCCAGCGGGCGCGCACGGTGCGCAGGGCGGTGCTCAGCACGGCGCGTCCTCCAGCTTCGTCATGTGCGCGGCGATGTCCTCGGCCCGCGCGCCGACGAGTTCGCCGTTCAGCCGGCCGTCGGCGAGGAAGACGACGCGGTCGGCGTAGGAGGCGGCCACCGGGTCGTGGGTGACCATGACGACGGTCTGGCGTTCGGTGTCGACCAGGTCCCGGAGCATGGTGAGCACCTCGCGGCCGGTCCTGGAGTCGAGGGCTCCGGTGGGTTCGTCCCCGAAGAGCACCTCGGGGCGGGTGATGAGGGCGCGGGCCAGGGCCACGCGCTGCTGCTGGCCGCCGGACATCTCGGCGGGGCGGTGCCGGGCCCGGTCGCCCAACCCGACCCGGGCCAGGGCCTCGCGGACCTCGGCCCGGGCGGGGCGGCGGCCGGCCAGGCGCAGCGGCAGGGCGACGTTCTGCTCGGCGGTCAGGGAGGGCAGGAGGTTGAAGGCCTGGAAGACGAAGCCGATCCGGTCGCGGCGGAGCAGGGTCAGCCGGGTCTCGCTCAGTCCGGTGAGCTCGGTTCCGCCGACCGTGACGGTGCCGGAGGTGGGCCGGTCGAGTCCGGCCGCGCACTGGAGCAGGGTGGACTTGCCGGAGCCGGAGGGGCCCATGACGGCGGTGAAGGTGCCCTGGGGGAAGCCGAGCGAGACCCGGTCGAGGGCGGTGACCGCGTGGTCGCCGGAGCCGTGGATCCGGCTGACGTCGGTGAGGTGGATGGCGTGGATTGGCATGCGTCCAGCCAACCGGGGCGAGCGGCCCGGCACAGCGGGGTCAGAGCGAGTTCCGGGGGTCGGGCCGGCCCTACCCCGGAGGGGGCTCCAGACCCACCGGGAGGCCAAGCGGAACCGCTCCGGGAGCCCGCTCCGGGGCCCGCCGCGGCACTCCACCGGGGCCGCCCCGCCGCCCGCCGCAAAGGTTTCGCGCGTGTCTCCCGGTCGGTGTTCGGCCGATTCGGAGGCCCGCTCCCCCACTGGTCAGCACCCCTCGCACCGCTGCGGTCTGCGCTCATCCGTACACGATCGGTGACGAAAAATGGCGGTGCGAACGGGCGTTCGCGGCCCGGGTGGGCAAGACTCTGTCCGCTATCCGAAACACCAACCCAAAGGAGTGTTCGCAATGCGGTCCATCGCAAAGGGTCTCGGGCTCGGTTCCGCCGCCATGGCGCTCACCGCGCTCACCGCGCTGGCCTGGCCCGGAACGGCCGGAGCCGCGCCGTCCGGTACGGCGAGCCTGTACGCGCCCTCCGCGCTCGTCATCGGCGTGACCCCCGGAGACGACGCCGCCACCGGAACGGTGATGCGCGCGGTGACGCTGGTGTGCGCGCCGAAGCCGGGCGGGACGCACCCGAACCCGACGGCCGCCTGTGCCGACTTACGGGCGAACGCGGCGCGGTTGGACGCGGTCGCGGCCCCCGGCGCCGGCACCGCGTGTACCCGGGAGTGGAATCCCATGACGGTCACGGCCGACGGGGTGTGGCAGGGCCGCCGGCTGAACTACTCGTACACCTTCGCCAACCCGTGCGGCCTGCGGCACACCGCGGGCGCGCTGTTCGGCTTCTGACGCCCCGCGAGGCGTACGGGGCGGGCCGGGCGGCGCGCCGGCTGCCGCCCGGCGGCCCCGGTCACCAATCACCCGGAGCTGTCAGCCGAGTTCGAGACTCGTGACCCCGTAGATCCCGGGCAGGTCGACCTCGGGGGCCGGGCCCGTGTACATCCGGGCGGCCTCGAAGGTCGGGACCAGGCCGAGGCCGGTGAACAGCTCGACGGCGCCGGGGTTCGCGTCCGGGACGTCGACCGAGACCAGCCCGCCGGGCGCGTGCTCCGCGAGCCGCCGCAGCAGGCCGGCCGCCACGCCGGGGGTGGAGGCGTAGAGCGGGCCGATCCGGGAGGCGCCGCTGCACGGGCGGATGACCCCGAGCCCCTCGATCCGGCCGTCGCGGACGGCGGCCAGGGCCGTCCGGCCGGGCAGTGAAGTCCAGGCCGAGAGGAAGGCGTCGCGCGGCGCGGGGAAGAACAGCCGGTCGTAGGCGGCGAGTTGCCCGAACGGCAGGGTGGCCGCGTCCACCAACTCGACGCCTTCGGCCGGCCCGTCCCCGCCCTGCGGCACGCCCTCGTGGCGGACGTTGTTCCAGGCCGAACGGAATCCGGACTTGCGGTAGTTGTCCTGCTGCTCGACGACCCCGTCCAGGCCGATCAGCCGCCCGTCGAGCCGGTCCATCCCCGCGTTCCACAGCCGGATGCCGTAGCCCTGGCTGCGGAAGGCGGGCCGGGCGATGTAGAAGCCGATGAACCCGAAGCCCGCCCCGTAGCGCACGGCGGAGATGCTGGCCACCGGTTCACCGTCGAGCCGGCCGATGAGGAACCCCTCCGGGTCGGCGACCGCGAAGGCGAACCGGTCCGAATCCCCCGGATTCCAGCCCTCCTCATCGGCCCAGTCGCGGATCAGTGCCATGTCGGCGGCGCTCGCGCCGGTGATCTCGAATCCCGTCATGCCCCGTGTTGTACCAGACGGGGAGGAGGCGCACAGCCGTGCCCAACCAGCCGTCGGCATCCTGGCGAACGCGGCGCGATCGGCCTCGGGTTGGAGGTCGCCGACCTTCCCGTCGCCCACCTCGACCGCCCGCCGCACCCCGTCCGCGCGGACCGGTTCCAGGCGGTGGGCGTGGTCGTCGTGCCCCCACCCTACGGAGCCTCAGCCCGCGCAGATCACGTCGTCGAGGCGGATGGGCTGGGAGTCGAGGCGGACGTACGCGGTGAAGGTGTCGGTGGTGCCGGATTCCCAGTGGGTGGTGACGGTGGCCCAGCCGACCGCGGCCGCAGGAGCGACGGTGACCGGGCCGATGGCGATGTCCCGCGGCTCGTTCTGCGAGCAGAGCAGGACGTCGGCGTCGGCCCGCTCCCGCTGTCTGTCCTTGAGGAGCTGCGAGACCTTGTTCTCCCGGTCGTAGTCGGACGGGCCGTGGTGACCGTAGAAGCCGGCGAGGAAGGCACTGATCTTGGTGGCGTCGTGCGGCTGCGGGGCCGCGGCCGGGGCGGCGTGGGCAGCGGCGACGGACAGCGGGGCCGGCCCTGCGAGCAGGGTGAGCAGCAGGGCGCCGAGGCGGTGCGTCATGAGCTTCATGTCCGCTTTGTACCCGCCCTCCCGGCCCCGCGGGAGGGCGGGTACCCGGATCTCACTCCTGTGGGGGGCGGGATTCACCGCAGAAACGACCCTCCGCCCCCGCCCGGACCCCGTCCCCACCGGCACCCGCCCGCGATGGCGTGGTCGACAGAAGACCACCGGGGCGCCCGGGACCGAAGGAGTGACGGATCCGGACACGGCCGTCCGCACGGCCGAGCGCTGAATTCGGTCGCGGACCGGCGGCTCCCGTGCGTACGGTCGCCCCATGGGAAAGCCGCTCGTCGCAGTGTTCAGTGGGGCCGGGATGTCCACCGATTCCGGGATTCCGGACTATCGGGGGCCACAGGGGCTGTGGCGTCGGGAGCCCGACGCCGAGAAGCTCGTGACCTACGAGTACTACATGGCGGATCCGGAGATCCGCCGCCGCTCCTGGCTGATGCGGGCCGAGCTCGGCGCCCTCGGGGCCCGGCCCAATGCCGCGCACCTGGCCGTGACCGAGCTGGAACGCGGCGGAACCCCGGTACGGGTCATCACGCAGAACGTGGACGGGCTGCACCAGCTCGCCGGGATGCCCGCGCGCAAGGTGTTCGAGCTGCACGGCAGCGCCCGGTCGGTGGTCTGCACCGCCTGCCACGCCCGCTCGGACATGGACGAGGCGCTGGCCCGGCTCGCCGCCGGCGAGCCGGATCCCGCCTGCCTGGCGTGCGGCGGGATCCTGAAGGCGGCGACCGTGATGTTCGGCCAGCGGCTCGACCCCGAGGTGCTGGGACAGGCGATGGCCGTGGCCAAGGGCTGCCAGGTCTTCATCGCGGTGGGGTCCACCCTGCAGGTGCAGCCCGCCGCGTCGCTGGCCGGGATGGCCGCGGAGGCCGGAGCCCGGCTGATCATCGTCAACGCGGAGGAGACCCCGTACGACTCCCTCGCCGACGAGGTCGTCCGCGAACCCATCGGCACGGCCCTGCCGGCGCTGCTCGCGCGGATCGGCGGCTAGCCTCGGCCGGGAGACGGTCTAGCCCGAGAAGCCGTCGGCCGCCCGGCGCATTTCCGCCACGTCCAGCTTCTTCATCCTCATCATGGCGGCGGTGGCCCGGGCCGCCCGCTCCGGGTCCGGGTCGCTGACCAGGTCGATGGCACCGGGCGGGATGACCTGCCAGGACACCCCGAACCTGTCCTTGACCCAGCCGCAGGCGGACTCCTGGCCGCCGTCCTTGGTCAGCGCCTCGTAGTAGTAGTCCGCCTCGGGCTCGTCGGCGCAGTGGATCTGGAAGGAGATCGCCTCGGTGAAGGGGAACTGCGGTCCGCCGTTGAGGCCGACGAACTTCTGTCCGTTGATCTCGAACTCGGCGATCATCACCGAGCCAGCCCGCCCGGGGCCCGCATCCGTGTAGCGGCCGATCCGGCCGATCCTGCCGTCCTTGAAGACGGACACGTAGTAGTGCGCGGCCTCTTCCGCCTTGCCGTCGAACCACAGACACGTCGTGAAACCGTTGCCGCTCATCTCTGCCTCCAGGCCGGTGTGTGGACGGTGGTTGCCGTTCCTCACATACAGACCGGCCCCGGACCCGAAATTCATCGGTGGGCCCGGGGCCGGTGTGCGTTCAGCCGGGATTTCGCCCGTTCGGGCTACTTCGCGGGACCCGCGCCCAGCTCCAGCATGCGGTCGACGACGCGCTCGGTGGCGCGGCCGTCGTCCAGGTCGCAGAACTCCTCGCGCCAGGCCGCGCGCGCCTGCGCGTACTGCTCGCCGAGGGCGTCGGCGCCCCGCACGGCCTCGATGAGGCTCGCCGAGTCCGCGAGCAGCGGGCCGGGCGCCTTCTCCTCCAGGTCGAAGTTGAAGCCGCGCAGGGTGCCCCGGTAGCGCTCCAGGTCGTACGTGAAGAGCAGGATCGGCCGGTCGGTGAGCGCGAAGTCGAACAGCGCGGAGGAGTAGTCCGAGATCAGCACGTCGGCGACGAGCAGCAGGTCGGCCGCGTCGGGCCAGCGGGACACGTCGACGACGAAGCCGTCGCGGACGCTGTCTCGGACCTGCTCGGTCACGTGGTGGTGGCCGCGGATGAGCAGGACGTGGTCCTCGCCGAGCTCGCGGCGCGCCGCCTCCAGGTCGATCCGCAGGTCGAGCTTGTAACCGCCGGTCCAGGCCTCGCAGTTCTCCCGCCACGTGGGCATGTAGAGGACGACCTTCTTGCCCTCGGGGAGGCCGAGCCGCCGCCGGACCTCGGCGACGCGCTCCGCGTCGGGCCGTACGAGCGCGTCCGTGCGCGGGCTGCCCGCCTCGATGACCTCGCCGTCGTAGCCGAGGGCGCGCTTGAGCAGGGGCGTGGCGTACGAGCTCGGGGAGGCCAGCAGGGACCACTGGGCGCTGTCGTGCGCCAGCCCCTCCAGGATCTCCGGGCTCGTGTAGTAGTCGTGCACGAAGTCGTGGCCGATCTGCTTGATCGGCGTGCCATGCCAGGTCTGCACGACGACCTGGCCGGAGCGCCGCTGGAAGCGGATCGGGACGTTGTCGTTGGTCACGAAGTAGCGGGCGCGGGCCAGCAGGTCCCAGTACTCCAGGCTGCCGTACTGCACGGCGCGGGCGGTGTCCGGGACCTCGGTGCGGCCGTCGCGGACGAGCCAGAGGTGTTCCAGCTTCTCGCCGCGGCGCACCAGCTCCTCGTGGATGGCGCGCGGGGAGTCGCCGGCGCCCGTCCCCTTGAAGGTGTCGTAGACGACGACGTCCTTGACCGGCAGGGCGCGCTGCGCCGGGTAGGTCTCGAACCGGGCGACGCGCTGGGCGTAGCGGGAGCGGTCGTGCGGGCTGAGCAGCGGGTCGGCGACGAGCACCATGCGGTCGTAGAGGCGGGTCTCGACCCGCATCCGGCGGCCCTGAGTGGTGAAGGCGTGGGGCCCGGCGCAGAGCATGCCGGTGCCCATCTGCACGGGGGCGCCGCGGTCGACGCCGAGCAGGCCCGCGGTGGTTCCGCCCTGGGAGGCCGGGCGCATCGTGGCCCACCAGCGTCCCTCGGGGAGGGTGGTGAGGCCCGCGTACGCCTCGGGGAGCACGGGCTCGAAGGCGGCCTCGAAGGTGTCGCCGTCGCGGGTGACGGGGTAGCTGAACTCCACGCCGAACGCATTGTGCAGGACGAGCTCGTACGGCTCGTCGGCGGGCGCGACGAACCGGCCCCGCAGGGTGACGGTGCCGTCCGCGGTCTCGACGGCGTCGATCAGCGGCGGCGAGGGCTGCACCGAGAAGGTGAGGTGGCCGGTGTTGCCGCGCTTGGCGAAGAGGGCGCGGTCCGACTCCTGGCCGGGCAGCGGGAGGACGAGGCCGTCGAATCCGCCGCGCTCGTCGTGGACCAGGCGGTGTTCGGTGCCGTCGGCGCCGAGCACGGACAGGCTCCACGGCTCGGGGGTCCACTCGCCGGGCTCGCAGGGGGCGTCCGGTACGGCGGCCAGGTCGGCCAGCGGGACGCTGGCGGTGAACGGGATCCGGCCGCCGGCCGCGGCGGCGCCGGTCTGCAGCGGGACGTTGACGATGGTTCCGGTGCTGAGGTGCACGGCGTTCAGCGTGGCGGCGGCGCTGCCGGCCTCGGCGGAGAGTTCACCGCTGATCTCGACGGTGTCGTCGTCGGCGGGCCGGACGTCCAGGGCGCGGGCCCGGACGATCTCCACCTGGACGGTGAGGGCGCCGTTGACGGCCGGGATGACCCGGACGTCCGGGGCCACCCAGTGCGCGGGCGGGTTCTGGCCGGTGTCGTGCTCGCCGCCCTTGAGGCGGGCCCGGTGCAGGCCGCCGGCCCCGGTGACGGCGATGGAGGTGGTCCATATTCCATCGCGCCACTTGCCGCCCGACTGGAAGATCGTCGGGTCGACGACGGCGGTGAAGCCGGCCCAGTCGGCGTGCCGCAGCGCGAGGTGCGGGGACTTCACGGTGGCCATCGGGGAGGCGACCGTACGGGTGCCGACGACGGAGCGACGGCGCTTGCCGCCCTCGCGGAAGACCAGCATCTTGCGGGAGCCGAGGCGGCTCTCCGCGCCGAGGTGGCCGGGCAGGGCGTAGCCGCGCAGGAGCAGCTTGCCGTCGGCCCAGGCCGCCTGCTCCAGGCGGCTGACGACGCGGCGCTCGCGCGGGCCGAGGGTGAGGATCTTGGCGGGGACCGGCGGGCGGCCCTGCAGGAAGGGGTAGTCGGCCTGCGGGCGGGCGAGCCCCTTGACCGGCACGCTGTACTGGTAGTCGCGCTGGTGGTGCAGGAGGGCGATGAAGTCCTCGACGCGGCCTTCGCTCGCCAGGTACGCCTTGAGGCGGTCGGCGACGGTCAGGCCGGACCAGGGGCCGGTGCCGATCTCCCGGATGAGGCCGCCGACCTCCTTGACGAAGGCGGCGCGGAAGTCGGGGCCGCCCTCGCCGACGTACTTGTAGATGAGGGGGAGTTCCTCGCTCAGTACGTTGTGGTCGTAGTCGCGCAGGTAGCGGGCGTACTTGGCGCCCTGCTTGGCCTTGAGGGACTCGCGGACCAGGCGTACGGACTGCACGCGGTCGATGACGGAGACCGGGTCGGTGGAGCGCTGGGTGATGGAGCGCTCGCCGGTCTCGCGGACGCGCCAGTGGTAGACGCAGTCGCTGATGATGTCGACGCTGGAGGCGAAGTAGTGCGCGGGGATGCTGACCGGGGCGTCCTCGTAGAGGATGCCCTCCGGGTACTGGAAGCCGTGCTCGTCCCAGAAGGTGCGCCGGTAGACCTTGTTCCACGCGGTGCGGTCGGTGACCAGCGCCGGGAACTTGGAGATGTGGGTCTTCAGCTGGGTCTTGGCGAAGGCCGCCCGGTGTCCCCAGGACTGCTGCATGCCGACGGAGCGGAACCGCTTCACGTTGCCGCCGGCGAAGTCCGAGCCGGTCTCGTCGAGCGCGGCGATGAGTCGCTCGTAGGCGTAGTCCGGCATGGTGTCGTCGCTGTCGACGAAGGCCAGGTACTCGCTGTCCGGGTTGGCATGGCGGGCACCCACGTTGCGGGCCGCGCCGAGGCCGGCGTTCTCCTGCAGGACGACCCGGAAGCGCTTGTCCCGCGCCGCGAAGGCCTTCGCGATGACGGCACTGGTGTCCGTGGAGCCGTCGTCCACGAGGATGGCTTCGAAGTCGTCGAAGGTCTGAGCTGCGATGGATTCCAGGCACTCGTCGAGGTAGAGCTCGACGTTGTAGACGGGGACGACGATGCTCAGGCGCGGGGGCATGGGTGGCGGGTTCTCCAGCGTTTTATGCTTTATCGATGATCAGCTACTCGGAGCATCTTACTCCGTAACGGAACCATGAATTCCCCTCATTTCGGACATACAGCGGCTGATCGCCGGGGCGGACGGCAAAGAATTAAGCCGCCCGCCACCCACGCGATTCCCGGTCAGACCTCCAGCTCCGATTCGATCTTCATCAACTGGTGGCGGGCCATCGCGAGGTTGGCCCGCTTCTTGTCGAGGGCCAGGTAGAGGAAGAAGCCCGAGGCACCCCGGCCCCGCAGCAGGCGGATCAGGTGGTACTGGCTGCCGAGGGTGATGAGGATGTCCTCGATCTCGTCCTTGAGCCCGAGCAGCTCCATCGTGCGGACCTTGGAGCGCACCACGTCCGTGTTGCCGGCGGCGGCGACGGTGAGGTCGAGGTCCTTGCTGCCGCCGACGGTTCCGAGGGCCATGCCGCTGCCGTAGTCGACCAGGGCGGCACCGAGCGCACCCTCGATGGTGGTCATGGTTTCCTTCAGCGCGGTCTCGACGTTTGCCATGAGGAGTCCCTCTTTCTTTCGGTTCGGGTTCGGTCCTGCGGGGTTGGCTGTACGGGGTTCAGGCGGGCGGGACATCTGCGCCCCGGCGCCCGAGGGTGTGGTCGATGAGTTCGGCTATGCGCAGACTGGAGCGCCGGGCCTCCAGGTGGAGGCGCCCCACGTTGACGCGCGGCTCCGCCGTCAGCGTCAGGACGGCCGTCTCGCCGGCGGCGTAGGTGGCGACGTATCCGTGCTCTCCGCGCACCAGCAGCTCCCGGAATCCGCCCTGGCCCGTGCTGTCGCTGAGCCGCTGGGCGACCCCGAGGGCGGCCGCGGTCAGTGCGGCGACCGTCTCGGCTTCGGAGGCGGCGCTGTCCTGGGCGAGCACCAGGCCGTCGGCGCTGGCGGCGAGGGCGCCGGTGAGCTGGGGTACCCGGGCCCGCAGCCTGCGGAGCTCGGCGAGTATCTCGGCTTCGGCCTCGGCGGGCACCGTGCTCATGTCGGCCTTTCTCCTTTCGGGCTGCCTCCGCTCGGAGCGGTCGGCGCGCAGGGCCGGTCGCAGCGGGAGCCTCACAGGCTTGCCTCCAGTGCGTCGCGTAACCGGCGGAGCAGCGCCACGTCCGGGGATTGGGTCTGGGTCATCCAGTCGGGCAGGGGTTCCGCGGCCGGCTGCGGGGCCGGAGCGTGCGGGGTCTCGACCAGTCCGGCCGCTGCCAGGCGCCGTACGTCGAGCAGTGTGTGGAAGGCGGGGCGGCCCAGGACCCACGCGAGGTCCGCGGGGGTGCGGACGCCGTCCGCCTGGCGCAGCAGGATCCGCTGCCGGGCGGTGACCGTCTGGCCGGGCGCGGCGGGCCGCGGCACCACCGGGGCGGTGTCGAGCCGCGGGTACGGCCAGACCGCGTCGAGCAGTTCCCGGCGGCGGCGGGTCTCCCGTTCCACGGCGGCGGCCGGGACGGAGCGGACGGAGCCGATCCAGTGGGTGGCGCCGCGGCGGAAGCGGGAGGGGCCGCTGCCCGGGGACAGGGCGAAGAAGGCGGCGTCGAAGATCGCGGCGAGGTGGCAGATCTCCAGCTCGCCGCCCGCGAGGCCGCCGCTGTCCACGAGGAAGCGGGCCACCTGGCGGCGGGCTCCGGCCCGGTCCACGGCCTCGCGCCAGCGCTCGGGGGCGAGGGCGCCGCCGGTGGTGAGCAGGACGTCGAGGCCGGGGGTGGCCGGGCTCTCCGCGTGCACGATGCGGCCGTCCTCGAGGAAGAGGGTGCCCCGGTCGCGCAGCAGGGCGCCGGTGGCGCGCTCGGCGGCGAGCCGGGTGAGGAGGGGGGAGACGGCGGTGGCGGCGACAGGGCCGGTCATCTGAGCACCAGCCCTTCGGCGAGGGCCCGGAGTTTGTGACGGGCGAGGGCGAGGTTGCCGTCGGCGCGGTCGAGCCAGAGATGGAGGAAGACGCTGCTGTCGAAGCTCGTCTCGACGAAGCGGAGGACGTGGTAGCCGGTGCGGGTGGTGACGATCAGGTCCTCGACGGGCGGGCCGGCGTCACCCCGCAAGGGGGCGTCGTCCGCCGGGGCGAAGGACTCGTACTCGGCGGCCGCGCGGGCCAGCTCGGCGGTCTCGGCGGCGGTGGTCTCGTGGTCCCCGACGGGCGAGTCCCCCGCGGTGCCGAGGGCCAGTCCGCTGCTCCAGTCGACCAGCGCGGCCCCCCGCGCACCAGGCAGGGCCATGGCTTCGAGCAGGCATTCGTCGATCCCGGGCACGCGGGCTCCCCTCCCGGCCGGACGTGCTGAGTGCACGGTCGTACGGCGCGACAGGAGGGAACTTACTCAACTTCCACAGTGCGGAAGGGCGTTCTGGCATTTTCCGCTGGAACATGCACGGAACAACGCGGCTCCTTGGCCGGAACCCGTCGACTTTTGATCACGAAGCGAGCGGAAGATCGTCCGCGAGCCGGAACGACCCGCCCTCGCGCTGGACGTAGCCCTCGTGGCTGAGGGTGCGCAGCAGGTGGTAGACGGTGGGCAGCGGAATCCCGGTGAGCCGGGCGAGCCGCTTGGCGGTCGCCCCTCCCTCGGCGTACATCGCTTCCACGAGACGCAGCGCGCGCTGCACGGAACCGATCAGGGTGGGTGTGCTGTCCTTCTGACTGTCGCCGCTGCCCATGAGTAGTCCCCCTGCTCCGGTACGAGTCCTGACAAACCCATCAAAGTCGCTCACCGGCCGCAAAACCAGCTGACTCGCGTAAACCTGAGCATAAGATCACCGGACCTCGCCCAAGCGTGACGGGTGCCGGGGCGCCGCCTATCCTTCCCGGACCGCGGATCCACGAGGACCGCGGCGGCAGGGGATCGTGGAGATCAGCAGTGGGGTGGCCGCGCCGGAGACGCGGAAGTGCCCGGAGTGCGGAAGCGCCGTACCCGTGGACGAGCGGTACGCCGATTGGTGCTCGGCCTGCGACTGGAACGTGGACCCGGGCGCGGCCGACCCGGAGCCCGGGCGGATCGCGGCCGCGCGACGGCGCCTCGCTCAGGAGTACGGGGATCAGCTGGCAGCCGAGATGGAGCGGGCGGCGGACGGCGGGGGGCCGCCGGCGCGGGACACGGCGACCGTGCTGGCCTCTGGCATCTCGCTGTTGGTGCACGGGATGACCGCGCTCCTGGTGGTGACCGGCGTGCTGTTGGTCGTCCTCGGCTGGGAGACCGGGGTGCAGCCGGTGATCGGCGTCCTGCTACTCGGGACCGCGTCGGTGCTGCGGCCTCGGCCGGTGCGGCTGCCGAAGGACGCGCCGGTGCTGTACCGGGCGGACGCGCCCCGGCTGTTCGAGCTGATCGACGAGGTCGGGGCCGCGATCGGGACCACCGGCGTGGACGCCGTGGTGGTGGCGCCGGACGCCAACGCGGCCGTGACCGGCTACGGCCTGCGAGGGCGGCGGATGCTGCTCCTGGGGCTCGGGCTCTGGGAGATCCTGCCGCCGCAGCAGCGGGTGGCGCTCCTCGGGCACGAGCTCGGCCACTTCGCCCACGGCGACATCCGGCGCGCCCGGCTCACGCACGGGGCGCTCCACTCCCTGTCGGTCTGGCTCCACGTGCTGGCGCCGATGCCCGCGGTGCGGCTGTTGGACCGGTTCGTGAACGCGGCGACCTTCGTGCCCCGTTGGGCCGTGTACGGGCTGCTCCTGCTGCTCGACCGGCTCACCCTGCGCGCTTCGCAGCGTGCCGAGTACCTGGCGGACGCGAGCGCGGCCCGGGCCGGGTCCACGGAGGCGGCCGTCGGTCTGATGGACCGGCTGCTGATCCTGGGCTCAGTGGAGGCGGAGCTGCGGCGGGAGTCGGTGGCGGCGCAGATGCTGGGCGGACGCGGCGGCCGCGAGGCGCGCGACCGGGCTGAGGAGGGGCTGTGGGAGCGGCTCGCCCTGCATGCCGGCGCCGTGCCGGAGCACGAGTACGAGCGGCTGCGCCGGGTCGCCGCCCGGCGGGGGCACAGCGTGGACAGCACCCACCCGCCGACCCACCTGCGCCGCCGCGTCGCCGCCTCGGGCGGATCGCATCCGGCACAGGTCGTCTACGAAGGCCCCCGGGCCGCCGCGATCGCAGCGGAACTGGCCCCGGCGCGCACCTCCCTGGCCCGCCGGGTGATCCGCGACCTGGCCGGCTGAGCGGCGGGCGCGGCGTCAGGGGGTGGGGCGGTGCGGGAGGAGGCGTTCGACCATGGCGTCGATGAGGGTCTCCTCCGGGTAGCCGTCGAGCATGGTCGGCGCGGTCAGGTCGTCCACGATCAGGCCCAGCATCGCGAGGTAGAGCAGGACCACGCCCTGGGGGTCGCCCGGCAGGCCCGCCTCCAGGTGCCAGGCGACGTTCGCGTCGAGCTCCGCGCGCTGGAAGCCCGCCAGCTCCGCCTGGAGTTCGGGGCGCCGGGTGGCCTCCAGTCGGAGTTCCAGCATCGCGATGTGCACGCTGCGCTCGCGCCGCATCCGCTCCAGCAGCCGGCCGAGGAGCACCTTGGTGTCCAGCGGGCCGGCCAGGTCGGCGGGGTCCGGGGTCAGTCGCTCCCTGGTGCGGTGCAGGATCTGGACGAGCAGCTGGGCCCGGTTGGCGAAGTAGTTCGAGGCGGTGCCCGTCGGGACGGCCGCCTCCGCGTCCACCGCGCGCAGCGTCAGGCCGCGCGAGCCCTCGCGCGCGAGGACTTCGATCGCGGCGTCGAGCAGCGCGGCGCGGCGCTGCGGGTTCTGGCGCATGGGCGGGCCCCTGGGGATCGGAGGTGAGTACTGCACACGACGAAGCACTACAGGTGCAGTGCTTCGTCTACGGTAACGGATGCGCCCGCTCCGGGCCCTCCCCACCGTGCCCTCCCCCGTGTCACGCTGCCCGTCATGGAGCGGATCATCGAGGAGATACGCGAGGACCTGACCCGCCGGATCGCCGTGGCGGCGGACCGGCTCGCCGACCGGACGCTGGCCGAGGATCCCGCGTACGCCGCCCTGCTCGGCCGCACAGAACTGCGCGAGCGGATCCACCACGCCCTCCGCCAGGGGGTCGAGGGCCTGGTCCGCACCTCCCGCGGGCTGCCCGTGGACCTCGCCGACGCCCGGGCCACCGGCACCCTGCGGGCCGAGCAGGGGCTGCCGCTCACCTCGCTGCTGCGCGCCTACCGCCGCGGCGGGCGGCTGCTCTGGCAGACCCTCACCGAGGCGGTGGCCTCCTACGACCGGGCGGCGCTGCCCCGGCTGCTGCCGGGCGCGCCCGTACTGTGGGACGTACTGGACCAGATGACGGACGCGGTGTCCGAGTCCTACCGGCGTACGGAGGCCGCGCGCGCCGACCGCGACCGGGAGCGCCGCGCGGCCCTGCTCGACGCCCTGCTGGACGGCGCGGCCGCGACCGACGGGCCCACCGCCTCCGAGGCCGCGGCGCGGCTGGGGCTGCCCGAGCGGGGCCGCTTCGCGGTGGTCGTGGTGGCCGCCCCGGACGATCCTTCCCGGCCCGCGGAGAGACCCGGGGCCACCGGCGCGCCGCGCGTGCTGTGGCGGGTCCGCGCCGACGGGGAGACCGGCCTGGTGGTGCTGGGCCACCATCCGCTGGAATCCGTACGGGACCTGCTCGCGCCGCTCGCAGTCCGAGCGGGGGTCAGCCCCGTCGTGGAGGCGCCGGACCAGCTGGCCGGGGCGCACCGGCTGGCGGCCCTGGCGCTGCGCACCGCCCCCGCGTCCGGCGGCCCGCGCACCGCGCTGCTCGACGAGGGGCTGCCCGCGGCGCTGGTCGCGGCCCAGGCCGAACTCGCGGGCCGGCTGCGTAGGGTGGTGCTGGGGCCCGTACTGGCGCTGCCCCCGGAGGACCGCCGGCTGCTGCTGACCACCCTGGGCACCTGGCTGGACTGCCGCGGCTCCACGACGTCCGCCGCGCAGCGGCTGTACTGCCACCGCAACACCGTCTCCAACCGGATGCGCCGCCTGGAACAGCTCACCGGCCGCTCCCTCGCCGACCCGCGGCACGTGGTGGAGCTGACGCTGGCTCACGCCGCGGTGGTCCAGGGCGCCGCGGCGCAGTCCCCTACCCCTCCTTGCCCGCCGACTCCAGCAGGTACGGTACGTCGATCACCGCGACCCCGGGGGTGAACAGCAGCCGCGCCTTGAGCCGCAGCGCGTTCTGGTTGTGCAGCGGCTGCTCCCACCAGTTGCCCACGACGTACTCCGGGATGACCACCGACAGCACGTCCGTCGAGGAGTCGCCGGCCAGTTCTTCCACGTGGGCCAGGATCGGGGCCACCACCTCGCGGTACGGGGAGTGCAGGATCTTCAGGGGGATCCCCGGGTCGTGCTCCGTCCAGGCCTCGCGCAGCCGGTCCGCCTCCTCCTCGTCGGCCGCGACGGTGACGGCGGTCAGGGTGTCGGGGCGCAGGCCCTGCGCATAGCCCAGGGCCTTCATCGTGGGGGCGTGCACATTGGCGACCAGGACGAGGACGTGGTGGCGGGCGGGCTTGCGCGGCTTCGCGTCGGGGGCGATGGCGACCTGCTGCGCCACCTGGTCGTAGTGGCGGCGCACCCCCTTCATCCCGAGGAACAGCAGCGGCATCGCGATGACGACCAGCCAGGCCCCGTGCGTGAACTTGGTGATGAGGACGATGACCAGGACCAGGGCGGTCATGACGGCGCCGACCGCGTTGATGGCCAGCCGGCGGTGGATGTGGACGCGCTCCTCCTGCGGGGTGGCGGGTGAGGCGAGCTCCCTGCGCCAGTGCTGGACCATGCCCGCCTGGGAGAGGGTGAAGGACACGAAGACGCCGATGATGTAGAGCTGGATGAGGCGGGTCAGGTTGGCGTCGAAGGCGACGATGAGGCCGATCGCGACGAGTGCGAGGAGCACGACGCCGTTGGAGTAGACGAGCCGGTCGCCCCGGTTGAAGAGCTGGCGGGGCGCGTACCGGTCCTTGGCCAGGATCGAGGCGAGCATCGGGAAGCCGTTGAAGGCGGTGTTGGCGGCGAGGACCAGCACGCCGGCGGTCACGGCCTGGAGCAGGTAGAAGAGGACGTGCCAGTCGCCGAAGCTGGCGCGGCCGATCTGGGCGAGGGCCGTGGACATCGGGGTGCCGGGGGCCAGGCCCAGTTCGGTGGGGTCTTCCGCGACGTGCACCTTGTACGTCATGGCGAGGGCGGTGATGCCCACGAACATGGTCACCGAGAGCACGCCCATCGCGGCGAGGGTGGTCGCCGCGTTCTTGGCCTTGGGCTTCTGGAAGGCGGGGACGCCGTTGCTGATCGCCTCGACGCCGGTGAGGGCCGTACAGCCGGAGGCGAAGGCGCGCAGCGCGAGGAAGACGAGGGCGATTCCGGTGTAGGTGCCGGCCTCGGTGATCGGCAGGTCGGCGGACTCGGCGCGGATGGTCTCGCCGGTCGCCAGCCGTACGGCGGCGAAGGCGAACATGAGGTAGATGACGAGGACGAACCCGTAGGTGGGAATGGCGAAGATCCGGCCCGACTCGCGGACGCCGCGCAGGTTCATCACGGTCAGCAGCACCACGAAGCCGACGGACAGGGCCACTTCGTGGTCGCTCAGCGCGGGGATGGCGGAGGTGATGGCGGAGACGCCGGAGACGACGGAGACGGCGACCGTCATCACGTAGTCGACGAGCAGGGCGCTGGCGGCGGTCAGCGCGGCGGTCGGTCCGAGGTTCTCCTTGCTCACGACGTACGCGCCGCCGCCGCTGGGGTAGGCGTGGCAGGTCTGCCGGTAGGAGGCGATGACCACCACGAGCAGGAAGACGATGGCGGCGGCCGCGTACCAGGCGAGGTGGAGCAGCGTGACACCGCCGAGGGCGAGGATCAGCAGGATCTCCTCGGTGGCGTATGCCACCGAGGAGAGCGGGTCGCTGCAGAAGATCGGCAGGGCGAGCCGTTTGGGCAGCAGGGTCTCGCCCATCCTGGCGGTGTCGAGAGGTTCACCGACCAGCACGCGTTTCACATTGATACGCCTCATCCAGGCATGATCGTGCACGCTTTACGTGATTCGCCCCTTTTGGCGGCTGTGTCACCCGGCGAACCCCTCGGCCCGCCGCCCGGGCCCAGCCGGTGCCGACCCCGTGGGCGGCGGGCTCCGGCTCGGGGCCCCCGAACGGGGCATGCCGTTCGGCGCGGCCCGCGGGCGCATCTCCCCGCCGACCCCGACCAGCGCTCCGGCAACGCGGCGGACCCGCCTCCGCTACATCTTCGCCGCCGCGCTGCGGATGGCCTCGCGGATGCGGAAGTAGGTTCCGCAACGGCAGATGTTGGCGATGGCGTCGATGTCCTCGTCGGTGGGCTCGCTCGTGCGCCGCAGCAGGGCCACGGCCGCCATGATCTGACCGGGCTGGCAGAAACCGCACTGGGCCACGTCCTGTTCGAGCCAGGCCTCCTGCACCGGGTGCAGGTCGTCCCCGTTCGCCAGCCCCTCGATGGTGGTCACCGCCTTGCCCGCGCAGGCGGAGACGGGCACCACGCACGGCCGGATGTCGGAACCGTCGAGGTGGCTGGTACAGGCCTTGCAGACGTCCACGCCACAGCCGTACTTGGGGCCGCGGACCCCGAGCATGTCGCGGAGCACCCACAGCAGGGGCAGGTCGTCGGGGGCGTCCACGGTAACGCTCTGCCCGTTGACGGTGAAGGTGTGCGAGGGCACGGCGTACTCCTGGATCCGGTTCGGACTATCGGGGGTAGGGGGTGAAGTCGACGTCGAAGTCGAGCGGGAAGCTGCGGGGTTTGGAGCCGGTCGCCCGGGCCCAGGCGTTGGCGATCGCGCCGACCGCCGCGGGGACGCCCAGCTCGCCCGCGCCTCCGGGCTCCTCGCCGGTGGCCGGCAGCACGAAGACCCGTACGTCGCGCGGCGTGTCCCGCTGCTTCGCCCAGTGGAACTGGCTGTAACTGCCCTCCATCGGCAGTCCCTTGTCGATGTGGATGCCGGCGCGCAGGGTGGTGGAGATGGCGTCGGTGAGGCCGCCGATCATCTGGGCCTCCAGCCCGCGCGGGTTGACGGGCAGACCCACGTCCACGGCGATGACGGCCTTGGTCACGCGGACGTGCTCCGGATCGCGGGTGTCGATCTCGACCAGGCACGCGGTACGGGACTTGTACTCCTCGTGGAAGGCGATGCCCTGCGCGCACCCCGGCTGCATCGGCCGCCCCCACTCGCCTTCCTGCGCCACCTTGTCGAGTACGGCGCGCTGCGCGTCCGTCTTCAGGAAGGTGCGCCGGAAGCGGTACGGGTCCTTGCCGGTCGCGGCGGCGAGTTCGTCGACGACGATCTCCTCGGCGCCGCGCGTGTTGGCGGAGTACACCGAGCGCCAGGAGCCGGTGGGGATGCCGGTCGGCACCTCGGTGAGGGCCTGGGTGGTGAGGCCGAAGTGGTACGGGGACTTGACCGTGGTCAGGAACAGGGTCTGGGCGAGGGTCGCGTTGCCGATGCCGAGCGGCAGGTGCGCCGCGGTGGCGGTGATGATCTCGCCGAGGCCGTGCCGGAAGTCGGTCTCGGCGGCGGCGACCCGGTGCTCGAAGCTGAGGACCTCGCCGAGGAGGTGCGTGGCCCGGATCTTGTGGTGGGTGGCGGGGCGCATCCGGCCGTGCCGGGTGTCGTCGACGCGGGTCCACATCAGCCGGACCGGGCGGCGGCAGGCCTTGGAGATCCGGGCCGCTTCCAGGGCGGCGTCGAAGAAGAGCCGGCGGCCGAAGGAGCCGCCGGCCTGGACCACGTGCACCTTCACCTTGTCCAGCGGCAGGCCGAGGTCGGCGGCGATGGTCTCGCGGGCGACGATCGGGGACTTGAGGCCGGACCAGATCTCGGCGCGGTCGTCCCGTACGTCGGCGATGGCCGAGTTGGTCTCCATCGGGGCGTGGCTGACGAAGGCGAAGTCGAATTCGGCGTCCACGTACGGGGTCAGCAGCGGCGGCACGAGCAGCGGCGGGGTGGCGGCGCGCAGTTTTGTACGGATCTGCGCGTCGGAGAGCTGGTCGGCGGGGCCGGGGCCCCAGGTGACCTGGAGGGCCGCCTTGGCGTCGAGGGCCTGCCCGAAGGTCTCGGCGACGACGGCGACCCCGGTCGGGACGGTCACCACGTGCAGGACGCCCGGCATGGCCTTGACGGCGGCGAGGTTGGCGACGGTGCGGACGCCGCCGCCGAGGGTGGGCGGGCGGCGCACCACGCAGGGCTTGGCTCCGGGCACGTCGAGGTCGAGGGTGTAGCGCTGGGCGCCGGTGACCATGGCCCGTGCGTCGACGCGGCTGGTCGGCTTCCCCACGAGGGTGTGCTTGGCCGTCTTCTTGGGGGCGGCGCCGAGCACGACGAGGCCCGGGTCGGCGGCGGCCGCGGAGAGGCCTCCGTAGTCGGCGGTGCGGCCGTCGGGGGCGCGGACGGCCCCGTCGGCGGTGGTCAGCGTGGCCGGGGAGAGGCCCCAGCGGGCGGCGGCGGCCGCGACGAGGCGGGCCCGGGCGGTGGCGGCGCACTGCCGGACCGGCCCGTAGAGGGAGCGGATGGAGTTGGAGGATCCGGTGAGCTGGTTGAAGAGCAGCTCGGGGCGCGCGTCGTCCAGTTCCACCCGTACATCGGCCAGCGGTGCGTCGAGCTCCTCCGCGACCAGCATGGCCACGGCGGTGGTGAGGCCCTGGCCGACCTCCTCGCGCGGCAGCCGGAAGCGGATCGTGCCGTCCGCCTCGACGGCGAGGGCCAGCAGGGCCGAGGTGGGCGCGCCGGCCAGGATGAACAGGTCGCCGAGGTCGATCACGTCGGCGATGGCGGGCAGCGTCGGCACCACGGCGTGGGCGGGCTGCGGGGTCAGCACGTCCGCGCCGGCGCGGGTGACCAGGGCGAGGGTCGGCGCCGCGACGAGGTAGGTGAGGAAGGAGCGGCGGCTGTGCCCCTCCGGGTGGTGCTGCCCGGTCATGTCGTCGTGTCCCCACCCTGCGCGGGCCCGCGCTCGTGCGGACCTCCCCCGGCTCGTTACCGGCACGTAGAGTAGCGATCAGGGGGTGACCTGGGAAGCCCGCGGACGGCCGCCGGTTGGCCGACATGCCGTCAGACGAGAGCGTGGGTCCTTCGTTCGGGGGTACCGGAGGGCGCCGCCTTGATTCGGCCTTTACGCGAGTACAGCGGCGGGGACGCCTCGTACACCTCGGCCGTACGATCGATCCGGCTCCGCCGAAAGGCCGGTTTCCGGCCGCGGGCGGACGATGGAGGAAACGGAAGGAGGCGCCTTGATGGCCACCTTCATGGATGTCCACACGGGCATGAAAGGCATCACGGCCGAACAGCTGATGGAAGCGCACCGCGCCGACCTGGCAATCGAGGCCGACGAGGGCGTGCACTTCGAGAAGGCATGGGCCGACCCCGAGGCGGGTACGGTCTACTGCCTGTCGACCGGGCCGTCCGCGGACGCGGTGCGGCGCATCCACGAGCGCACCGGACACCCGGCGGACGAGATCCACCCGGTGCCGCTCAGCGTGTAGTTACAGCCGCTGACCGGATTCATTCGCACATGGAAGGGAGGCCTGGAGGCCTGCGGCATATGCCAGAAGCAAGACCGTTACGGATGTTGCCAAACGCCTTACACGCCGTCGCCGCCTGTGCAACAGTCGTAACCGGTCCTTCCTTCAGACTTGGCCGTGCCGCGCCTGTATCGGAGTTCTCATGCCGTCCCACCTGTTCGCGGACCGTCCCGCGCAGCCTCCAGAGCCAGGGTCGGTGGACGCGCTGATCTCGCAGACCCGCCGGCTGCGGGGAGAAGTGGACGCGGTCCGCCGCGACACCGTCGTGGACGACGACGACGCCCAGGGCCGCTGGCAGCGCGCGCTGTGCGATCTCGCCGTGCACCACCTCGACGACCTCCGCGAACACCTGGGCCAGCTCAAGGAAGGGCTGCCGCCGGCGCCCGAGGCCATCGAGCTGCCCCAGGCGGCCCCCGAGGCCGGACCCGAGGCACAGACGCGCGTCGGCAGCGCCGAATGGAACCTGCTGACCGACGAGGTCAGCTGGTCCGACGAGCTGTTCCAGATCTTCGGCCGGTCCCCCGAGGCGGGCGCGCTCCCGCTCGACGAACTGGGCTCGACCCTGTTCTCCGAGGACCAGCCGCTGCTCACCGCCTGGGTCACCGCCTGCCTGGTGGACGGCAAGGCGATCGACGGCGAGTTCCGCATCGTCCGGGCCGACGGCCGGGTCCGGACCTTGCACATGAGGGGCGAGCCGGTACTCGACTCCGACGGTTGCACGGCCTCGATGTGGGCCGTGCTGCGGGACGTGAGTGAACTGCGCCGGAGCCAGCGGGCGGTCCGCGAGTCCCGTGACTCGCTGCAGCGCCAGCGGGAGATCGCGCAGACCGAGCACCGGCTGGCGGTCGAGCTGCAGGAAGCCGTGCTCCCCCCGTGGCGCGGCTCCCTGCGGTTCCCGCACGGCAGCACCGGCACCCTGGACCTGGCCGCGCACTACCTGCCGTCCGCCACCAGCGCGCTGATCGGCGGCGACTGGTACGACGCGCTCGAACTCCCCGACGGCCGCTCGATGCTGACGGTCGGCGACCTGACCGGTCACGGGGTGACCGCCACCTCCGGGATGGCGATGATGCTCGGCGCCCTGCGCGGCATGGCCATGGCCGGCATCGAACCGGGCCCGTTGATGGGCTGGCTCAACCAGCTGTTGGAGACCTCCGTACAGCCCGCGCTCGGCTCGGCCGTGTGCTGCCGTTACGATCCCGCGCGCCGGGTCCTGTCCTGGGCGCAGGCCGGACACCCGGCCCCCCTGCTGTTCCGCCGCGGATCCGGGCGCTCCCTGCTGCCGCCGGAGGGCGTGCTGCTGGGCGCCACCTCCGGGGCCTCGTACGGGCAGGCCGAGGAACGGCTCGAAGTGGGTGACGTACTCGTCCTGCACACGGACGGACTGACGCCGCGCAGCATCGAGTTCAGCCGCGCGGACGGAACCGAGCGGCTGCTGGCGCTGGCGCCGCGGTTCTCGGCGGCGCGGTCGGCGCAGGACTGCGTACGAATGGTCATCGAGGAGTTCGGGGAGAGCGAGCGCGAGGACGACGCGTGCGTGCTGGTCGCACGGGTCGGCGGGTGAGATCGAGGTCGCGTCCCTCGGGACGGTGACCGGAGTCCGATCGGTCGGGGGCCAAGGGCCGCGCCACTGGGCGCGGCCTTTCCCGTGTTCGTGCGGCGGGGCGCCGGTCCGTGCCGTGGAGGCGCACCCGCGGGGCGGGCCGGCCGGTCGGGCGGCTCAGACGGCCGTACCCCGTGCCCGTGGCGCGGGGCTGTCGGGCAGGGCCAGCTTGATCTCCTCGCGCAGGTCCTCGATGCGCGCGTAGCCCGCGTACTGGCCGGTGAGCCGGTACATCTCGCGCAGCCGGTCCCATGTCCGGTGCGAGGAGGTCTCGTTCATGGACACGAGGGCCAGGCGGGCGTAACGGTCCGCCTGTTCCGGGTCGTCGGCGATGAAGCAGGCCGAGGCCATGGAGATGTAGTCGAAGATCTGCGAACGCTGGTAGCCGTCGCCGCGCAGCCGCAGGGCCTCCCTGGCGTGGCGGGCCGCGACGGGCGCCGCCGTGGCGTCGTGGTCGGCGAGGGTCCGGTACGCGAGCGCCTGCATGCCGTGCAGGTCCGCCTCGTCGAAGTGCTGCATCCAACTCGGCGGCGGGACATCGCCCTTGTCGGAGACGAACAGCTCCTCCGCCTCGCCCAGGGTGCGCCGCATGGCCTGGCCCTTGCCCATGGCGGCCTGCGCCCAGGCCTCGATGGTGTGCAGCATGGCGCGGGTGCGCGGCAGGGTCTGCTCACCGGAGCCGGACTGGGCCAGCTTCATCAGGTCCAGGGCCTCGTTCGGCTTGCCGAGGTGGACCATCTGGCGGGCCGCCCGGGAGAGCGCCTCGCCGGCGCGCGGCCGGTCGCCGCCCTCGCGGGCCGCGTGCGCGGCGATGACGAAGTACTTCTGCGCGGTGGGTTCGAGGCCCACGTCGTGGGACATCCAGCCCGCGAGGACCGCGAGGTTGGCCGCGACCCCCCACAGCCGGCGCTGGAGGTGGTCGGGGTGGTGGTAGGCGAGCATGCCGCCCACCTCGTTCAGCTGGCCGACGACGGCTTTGCGCTGCAGTCCTCCGCCTCTGGAGGCGTCCCAGGCACGGAACACCTCGACGGAGCGCTCCAGGGCCTCGATCTCCTGCGAGCCGATCGGGGCCGCCTCGTAGCGGTCGTAGCCCGCCGGGTCGGCCTGGAAGGCCTCCCCGAAGCGCTGCGCCTCCTTGGCGGGGGCGGGGTCGGTGTGGAGCCAGTCGTACATGGCGTTGCTGAGGGCTGAGCCGGCGGTGAGCACGGCGCCCGCGCCCATCAGACCGCGACGGTTGAGCATGAGGTCCATTCCCGTGAATTCGGTGAGGACCGCGGCCGTGCGTTCGGGCGCCCAGGGCATTCCGTCGGGGTTTTCCTGCGCCCCGTCCGGCTGCCGTTTGGTGGCGCGCCGCTGCCGTACGAACCCGAGGTCCTCGATGGTCACGACACGACCGAGCCGCTCGGTGAACAGTGCTGCCAGTACCGTGGGCACCGGTTCGCGCGGGGTCTCCCCCATGTCGATCCAGCGCCGCACCCGCGAGGTGTCGGTGGCCAGCTGGGGGTGGCCCATGGCCGCCGCCTGCCGGTTGACCATCCTCGCCAGCTCGCCTTTCGACCAGCCGGCCAGGCCGAACAGGTCGTTCAAGCGGGTGTTTGGACCTTTGCTCACGTCAAGCCCCCAGGTTCTCGGCTGATTTGACAGTAGCCCGCCGTCAGAGGCCCCGTGCATATTCGCCAGGCTTCGCCAGGGCACGCTTCGTGGTCCGCCACCCGCGACCGGGTGTCAGGTAGGAATGCGCCTCCCCGACCCGGTCACCGGCGGAACTCCCCAGGGTGAAGTACGGGATCGGCGGGGCGGCGTACGCAACTCGTCGGCGCACGAAGGGATCCGTAACTCCATGTACGCATCAACGTCCTCCGTGTCCGCCCCGGTCCGGCCGCACCGCACGCTCCAGGCGGGCGGGGGCCCCTACCTCGAACCCGGCCGCCCCGCGGCTCCGGCGCAGGGCGCCGTACGGGCGCGGCGGATGCCGGGTGCCGGTTCACAGCCGCTGAGCGGAAGAATCGACCTCTCGGGGCCGCAGGGGGCGCAACTGCGCACCGCGCTCGCCTCGGTGCAGCGGATCTGTCCCGAGTTCGCCCCGGTCCAGGTGCTGCGGCGCAGCGGCCGCTCGGTCCTCCTCGTGGGGACGACGGGACGGATGACCGCCGTCGCGAAGGTTTTACTGGACCACTCGCCGGAGTGGCGCGAGCGCTACCGGCACGAAATAGGAGCGTACCGGACCTTCGTCCGGCACCGCCCGCCCGTCCGGGTGCCCCGGCTGATCGCCGCCGACCCGGAGAACTGCGTACTGGTCGTCGAGCGGATGGCGGGCCGCGTCGCGGCGCTCCAGCGGCACCCGGTGGAGGCCCCGCCGCGGGTCGACCTGCGGGCGGCCCTGGGCGCGGTGGTCCGGCTGGGCCAGTGGCGTCCGCCGGCCGAGTTGTTCGGGACCCCGCTGAACTACGCCCGGCGGATCGCCCGTGACTACGAGCTGGGCCTGCTGACCGACCGGGACCTCGGGGACCTCCAGAAGCTGCTGCACGGTGTGAAGCTGTCGGGCGCCTCGCTCCAGTTCAACCACGGTGACGCGCTCCTGTCGAACCTGCTGCTGTCCCCGGCCGGGCCGGTGCTGCTCGACTGGGAGCACGCGGGCTGGTACCTGCCCGGCTACGACCTGGCCACCCTGTGGACGGTCCTGGGCGACGCCCCGGCCGCGCGGAGCCAGATCAGCCGGCTCGCCCAGTCGGCCGGTCCGGTCGTACGGGACTCCTTCCTCATCAACCTGATGCTGGTGCTGACCCGGGAGATCCGGATGTCCGAGACGGCCGTCCAGCGCTCCATGCTGGCGACCGCACCGGTCCAGCCCCTGCCGGCGGGGGCCCTGTCCTCGGGCGAGGAGCAGCGGCTGCTGCTGCGCCGCCTGCACGACGATGCCGGAATGGCCCGCAGAGCGGTCCGAGCGGCGGTCGGCACCCGCTGACCCCGCCCCCATGACGCGAAGTCCCGTGGCTCCCACCGCCACGGGACTTCGCTCGTACGCGGGTGCGACGGTGCGGGGCGGGTGGAGGTGGTCCTCCGGGCTGATGGGGCTCCCCCGTACGGGGGGTGGGATCCCCTCGCGCGGGGGATCCGCAGCCTGGGGGGTGACTGCGATCTTCGGAGGAGACCGGGCAATCCGTGCCCGCGGCTCCGGAGGAAGCCATGTTCGTGCATGCCGAGACCCGTCTGCCCGTGCGGCGGATGCGCGCCGTCTGGAAGGCGGCGCACACCCCGATGGCGGGAGTTCCGCGCTGGGCGCGGATCGCCGCGTACGCCATCCCCTTCACCGTCCTGCCGTCCGGGCTCTGGCGGCTGGGCCTGCTGTTCGTCGACCACGTCGGGGCGGACAGCGGGCGGTTGCCGGGCTGGCTGCCGCTCGAGGTGTATGTCGTCATCCTCTCGGTCGTGTCCGAGCTGCTGGCCTTCACGGCCGTCGGGCTGGTCGCCGCGTGGGGAGAGGTGGTCCCCCGTTGGATCCCGGTCCTGGGCGGCCGGCGGATACCGGTGGCGGCCGCCGCTGTCCCCGCCGCGCTCGGTGCCCTCGCGCTGACCGCCCTCTGGACCGTCCTCTCGGTGGTGACGCAGGTGGCCGGGACCACCATCCAGGGTGATCCGATACCGGCGAACTTCCCCAGCGAGGTGGGCGGCTGGACGGCTCTGTGGTTCTACGTCTGCTACGCCCCTCTGGTGCTGTGGGGCCCGCTGCTGGGCCTGGTGACGGTGGCGTACTGGAGGCGGCGGCGCCACATGGCTTGACATCACATGATCCCCCGAACACTTTTCTGACTCAGCATCAGACGTGCTGGAGTCACCTCCCTCCTCCCCACACCGCTGGAGCCTGCCCATGTCCGCGAGCGCTTCACGCACTTCCCCCGGCGCCCTGCCGTCCAGACGTACCGTCCTCGCCGGGACGGGGGCCGGGGTGCTCGCCGCCACCGTGCTCCCGGCCGCCGCGGCGCGGGGCGCAGGTGCCCAAGAGGGTCCCTCGCTCGGCGAGTACGACGTCGTCGTGGTCGGAGCCGGGGCCTCCGGGATGACCGCGGCCCTCACCGCCGCCCAGCGGGGCCTGAGCGTGCTGGTGGTGGAGAAGGCCCCCACCTTCGGCGGCTCCGCGGCGCGTTCGGGGGCGGGGATCTGGCTGCCCAACAACTCGGTGATCCTGGGCGCTGGCGTTCCGGACACCCCTCAGAAGGCGGCGACGTACCTGGCGGCCGTCGTCGGGTCCGAGGTGCCGGCCGACCGCCAGGCGGCCTTCCTGGCCAACGGACCGCGGATGCTGGATTTCGTGATGGCCAACAGCCCTCTCAAGTTCCGGTTCATGGAGGGGTACAGCGACTACTACCCCAACCTGCCCGGCGGGCTGCCGAACGGCCGCTCCATCGAACCGGACCAGATCGACGGGAACATCCTCGGCCCCGAACTGGCCCGTCTGAACCCCGCGTACATGCCCGTCCCGGCCGGGATGGTGGTCTTCAGCCAGGACTACAAGTGGCTGAACCTCGCGGCGGTCAGCGCCAAGGGCCTCGCCGTCTCCACCGAGTGCCTGGCGCGCGGAACGGAGGCGGCCCTGCTCGGGCAGAAGCCGCTGACCATGGGGCAGGCGCTGGCGGCCGGGCTGCGGGCCGGCCTGATGCGGGCCGGGGTCCCGGTGTGGCTGAACAGCCCGCTGGTCGACCTGGTGCAGGAGGGCGGGGCCGTCACCGGGGTCGTGGTGGAGAAGGAGGGCGTACGGGGCACCGTACGGGCCCGGCGCGGGGTGGTCATCGGCTCGGGCGGCTTCGAGCACAACGCGGCGATGCGGGCCCAATACCAGCAGCAGCCGATCGGCACCCAGTGGTCGGTGGGCGCGAAGGAGAACACGGGCGACGGGATCCGGGCCGGGCAGCGGGCCGGTGCCGCGCTGGCCCTGATGGAGGACGCGTGGTGGGGTCCGTCGATCCCGCTGCCCGGGGAGCCGTACTTCTGCCTCGCCGAACGGACCCTGCCGGGCGGGCTGATCGTGAACGCGAACGGCGCGCGGTTCGTCAACGAGGCGGCGCCGTACAGCGACGTGGTCCACGTGATGTACGAGAAGGACCGGGGCGCGGTCGGCTCGCACATCCCGGCCTGGCTGATCGTGGATCAGAACTACCGCAACAAGTACCTGTTCAAAGACGTCCTGCCGACGATCGTCTTCCCCGACTCCTGGTACGAGTCGGGGGCGGCGAAGAAGGCGTGGACGTGGGACGCACTGGCGGGCCAGATCGGGGTGCCGGCGGCCGCGCTCCGGGCGACCCTCAACCGGTTCAACGCGCAGGCGTGGAACGGGACCGACGTGGACTTCCACCGGGGCGACTCGGCGTACGACCACTACTACACGGACCCGAACGTGCAGCCGAACTCCTGCCTGGCGCCGATCTGGGCTCCGCCGTTCTACGCCTTCAAGATCGTGCCGGGTGACCTCGGGACGAAGGGCGGCATCGTGACGGACGCACGGGCCCGGGCACTGCGCGCGGACGGCTCGGTGATCCGGGGCCTTTACGCGGCGGGCAATGCGAGCGCGGCCGTGATGGGCCACAGCTACGCGGGGGCCGGATCGACGATCGGCCCCGCGATGACGTTCGGCTACGTGGCGGCGAACGACATCGCGGACACCGTGGGGTAGGCCCGGCCGAAAGGGACGGCCTAGCCCTGCTGGAAGAGCTCGGCGGGGAGCGGCTTCAGGAGGGCGTAGAGGTCATCGGTGATCGGGCGGTCCCAGCTGGCGATGGTGACCAGCACGTTGTCGCTGCGGTCGAACTGCACGCAGGAGATGCGGGACTCCGACAGCTTGATCTTCCGGACGATGAGGAGGTTGTCGCCCTGCATGACGGGGCAGTCCTCGGCGCCGGTGACCTCGACGTCCTCGTCGTTCTCGAGTGCGTCGAGGAGCTGGGCCACCTCGAAGGGGACCTGTCCCTCGGAGAGGTCCCGGGCGGGGGAACCCTCGGGGAGGTTGCCGATGATCATCGCGGGGCCGCGTCCGCCGAACAGGTCGTAGCGGAGGAAGACGCCCTGGCAGCTGCCGTCGGGCGCGGGCAGCAGCCCGGCCCCGAGATTGCCCGGCCAGTCCCCCGGGTCCATGGCCAGGACGTCGAAGTCCGGGCCGGCGGGTGTGGCGGCGCGGTGGCGGCGGAGGAAGGACATGCCGCCATGGTACGTGGCCGCACGGGTTTTCCGGCCCGGGGGGCCCTCACCGCGCCCGCGAGGGCCCGGACCCCGGCGGACGGCCCTCGCGTACGGGCCCGTCAGATCGGCGGGACCAGCTCGAACCAGCGGCTGACCAGGTACTCGTTCCCGCTGACGGTGAGCGCGGAGGCCGGGATCCGGTTCCAGAGGAACAGCATCAGGTCCGAGGCGGTGCCGGCGAGCTCGACGTCGGCGGGGCCGCCGTCGCTCCCGACGCGCCACAGGTCGCCCTCGGCGTGGACGGTCCAGTCGCCGGGGCCGTCGGTCTGCCGGAACCGGTACCGCTCCCCCGTGCCGGGTGGGGCCTGTCGCACGGCACGGCGGTAGGGGGCCGCCACGTCGAAGGTGTGCGGCACCGCGTCGGCCGCCAGCTCCGGGTCCATCGGGGCCGGCTCGCCGGTTGCGCCCTCCGCGTCCCAGCGGTGCACGGCGGCCTCGATGGTCTGCGTCCGCAACCAGAAGGCAGCGCTCTGCTCGGTCGACCAGGTCCAGACGGGAACGTCCGGGTCCGTGTCGCGGAACAGGTCCTCAAGGGCTCGCGCGCCCTCGGTGAACCAGTCGGTCAGAGCGGGCGGCACCGGTTCGAGGTTCGGCGCCCGGTCCGGCATCGGCCAGGCCGCCAGCACGACCGGGTCGGAGGGGAGCCCGTAGAGGGCACGGTCGGTGTGGTCCGGGGCCGCGGTCAGGGCGCCGCGGAGGATGTGCGCGACGTAGCGGTGCACTCCTCCCAGGTGCCCGACGAGGTCGGAGACCGACCAACCGGGGCATGAAGGGACCAGCGGGGCCGGTCGGCCCGCGCCGATCGCCCGGTGAATCGCCGCCTCGAAAGCGGCTACTTCGCTGTGGAAACGGGCGACGTGATCCATACCGCCCGCTGTGCCAGCCCGGACCGGGGGCGGGCGCGCGTCACGCCGTTCGCAGGATCCGGTGGCCGAGGGCGGGCGAGAGGCGCAGGATGGTGTGCAGCAGCTTCACCCTGCCGATGTGGATCTCCGCGGAATCGCGGCGGATGCCGCTGATGACGGCCCGGGCCGCCTGTGCCGGGCTGATCTTGCCGCGGCCACGGCCGCGCGTCATGTCGGTGTCGACCAGCGGAAGGACCGCGTCGATCACCCGGATGCCCGATGAGGCGTCGCCGTCGAGGAACCGGCGTTTGGCGTCGAAGGGCAGGAGAGCCCGGTTCGCCTCGGGTGCGACGGCGGTGAGGCCGTCGGCCGCGAGCGGCCGCTGCACAGCCGCCACCAGTGTGGAACTCGCGAAATCGTCCATGCCCTCCCCTGTCGACTCACCCGGGACACGGTAGGTCCGGTGCGTCGGGGCCGTCTTGAACGATCACGCCAGTGTCCTTGCCGGACACCCCCTAGGGAGCGCCTCGGGTGGGCCGGGGGTGTGGCTGGCCGGGGCGTGTTCCACGGGCGGGGACGGTCGGGGGTCCCGGAGGGCGCGCTCCGCGACCGCTCGTTCGTCGGCGGTCAGCCCCTGCGGGTCGGCGGGCCCGCACGGAAGGGTGCCGCCCAGCCGCAGGAGGGTGGTGGCGCTCGTGGCCTCCAGGCCGTCGGCCCCGCATTCACGGGCCGTGGTCACCGCCCGCGCCAGCAGCTCGGTGTCGCCGAGTTCGGTGCCGAGCGCGGCCAGAGCGCAGGCCAGCTCGTGGCCCGCCGGGGAGGCGGAGAGCAGGTGGACGGATTCCGTCAGGAGCGGGACCCGCTGCCCGGCCGGGGCGACCTCGGCGGCGAACCGGAGGGCCTGCCCGATGGCGGAGGACGCTCCGAAGGCGCGGGCCTGCCGGAGCGCGTCGGCGGCCAGGGCGCGGGCCCGGTCCGGGTCCTCCCCCGCCACCGCGCGGGCCAGGTGCAGTCGCCACGGGCACCAGGACGGGTTCTGGATGCCGCGCGGGGTCAGCCGGCGGCCCACCGCCTCCAGTTCGGCCGCGGCCGCCTTGGCGTCGCCCCGGGCCAGCAGCAGTTCGGCGTACACGGTCTGGGAGTCCGGGAAGACCACGGCTGCCGGGAAGGGCTCCCCGTACTCGTGTTCCCGGCACAGCGACCATGCCTCGTCGATCCGGCCCCGGGCCAGCAGGGTCTCGGTCAGGATGGCGATCGCGTACCAGTGGACGGGCGTGCGGCGGCCCACCCGTTCGGCGAGCGCCAGCCCCGCCCGGGCCAGTTCCTCCGCCTCGCCCAGTCGCCCGCGCCGGAAGCGGATGTAGGCGCGCAGGCTGTACGCGAAGGAGAGGTGCGCCCCGCGCCAGCCCTGCCGCTCGAACTCGGCCGTGCCCGCCTCGAAGAGTGCCTCCGCCTTGCCCGGCCGGTCGGCGTACATGTAGGTCAGGGCGACCAGCACCGGGACCTCGAAGCCCCGGTCCTCGTGCGCCCAGCTGAAGGAGTCCCCCAGGGCGCGCGCCGCGTGGCCGAGTACCACGTCGACCGGCTCGCCGCGCAGGGTCGCGTCCCAGGCGCGCAGCCCGATGACGTACCGCTCGGTGAGGTCGCGGCCGGTCAGCCGGCCGGCGAGGTGCGCCAGCCGGCGGGAGCGGGCCGGGGAGTCGGTCTCGGCGGCGTCGAAGGCGTCCCACATGAACTGCTCGGACTGCAGGCGCAGCCGGGCGCGCGAGTCCCGGGTGTGCGGGATCTCCCGCGCCAGCGCGGCGGAGGCTTCGGCGAGGTGGTCGCTGTGGGCGAGCACCTGGGCGAGCCGGATGACGATGCCCTGGCGCAGCGCCGGGTCGTCCACGGGCTCGGCGAGGGCGTCCCGGAGGTGGTTGACGGTGTTGGCGGGCTCGGTGAGCAGGGAGGCGCAGCCGAGTTCGTAGAGGACGGCGGCGCGCTCGTCGAAGCCCGGGGGTTCGCGCAGCGCGCGGGCGAGCTGGCGGCGGGCGGCCTCGGGGGCGCAGGCCCGGAGGTTCTCGCCGGCGGCCTCGCGCAGGGTGCGTACGACCCAGGGGTCGTTCTCGGGGTGGGTCTCCAGCAGGTGGCGGGCGGCTGCGGAGGCTCCGAGTCCGGCGTCGACGACGGCCGCGGCGGCCTTGCCGTGCAGGGCGACGCGGAGCGCGTCGGGGATGGAGCGGTAGAGGGCGGTGGCGATGAGGGGGTGGACGAACTCCAGCCCGGCGTCGGGCTCTTCGGTCGCCGCGGACAGGATGCGGGCGTCCCGCAGCCGCGCGGTGGCGTCCGCGGCCTCCTCGGTGCCCAGCGCGGCGACCCGGGCGGCGAGCTCCTGCGGGATCGCGGTGCCGAGGACGGCGCAGGCCCAGGCGAAGCGGACGGTGGAGGGTCCGAGGCGTTCGAAGCGGGCCACGAGTCCGCTGCCGCGCTGGGCGGCGGCGAGGTCGCGCAGCAGCGGGGCGCTCGCCTCGACCGGGGCGAGGCCCTTCTCCCGGACCTTGGCGGTGAGTTCGACGGCCTCGAAGGGGTTGCCGGCGGTGACCGTCCAGGCCGCGTGACAGAAGGCGTCATCGGCGTGGTCGCCGACCGCCTCGCGGACCAGGGCCGCGACGGCGGGCGGGGTCAGCGGTGCGAGGGTCAGCGGGCGGTGCCCCGCGCGGCCGGGGAGCGTATGGAAGGCGTCGGCGTGCGCGGGCAGTTCGTCGGGGCGGTAGGCGACGACGAGGAGCAGCGGGAGGTGCTCGGCGCGCGGGGCGAAGGCGGCGAGCCAGCCGAGGGATTCGGGGTCGGCCCAGTGGGCGTCGTCGAGGACCAGGGTGACGGGGGCCCGCTGGACGACGAGGTGGGTGAGGACCCAGTCGAGTCCGTCGCGCAGGCCCTGGGGGTCGGGCGGGGCGCCCTGTTCGGGTGCGCACAGTCCGAGGGCCGGGCCGACGATGGAGTACCAGCTTCCGAGAACGGAGCGCAGCTCCCGTTCGGAGGCGCCGGCCAGCTGGGGCTGGACGAGCTGGCGGGCCACGTGGAAGGGCTGGCTCTGCTCCTGTTCGCCGCCGCGCGCGGCGAGGACGGTGCAGGAGCGGGTGTGGGCGCGGCGGCGCACTTCGGCGAGGAGGGTGGTCTTGCCGAGTCCGGCGGGGCCGGAGAAGGCGAGCAGCCCGCCGCCCTCGTTCTGGGCGGGACCGGTGAGCCGGTCCAGGGTCTCGTCGACGACTGCGAGTTCCGTCTCGCGTTCGACCATGGTGCGCCGTGTGCGGGTCCGGCGGTCCGTCATGGCTGGTACCCCCCAGGCCTGTTCGGGGGAACAGCGTACGCCCGCGCACGGGGGCGGGGAGCCCACTGCGGGGAAAGATTCCGATCTTCTTTTGCGGGGCTTTGCCCAGGGTGTACGGCGGCTCCGCGCGGGCGGGGGTCAGTCCTGCGCCGAGCGCGCCGCGAGGCCTTCCAGGACGGCGACGGCTTCGGCGGCCCGGTCGGCGGCCACGAAGAGGTGGTCGTGGTGGTAGCCGGCGATGACGTTGCAGCTCAGGCCGTGTGCGCCGAGTTCGGTGGCGAAGGCCGCGGTGAGGCCGACGGCGTCGAGGGCGGAGTGGATGCGCAGGGTGATCCAGCCGGCGGTGTAGTCGTAGGCGAGTCCGGCGGTGTCGGCATCCTCCTTGCGCAGGACCAGGGTGAGGCCCTCGGGCTCCAGCACCGTGGCGACGGGGGTGGTGCCGGGCGGGACGGTGGTGTCGGGGACGGTGCAGAACACGTACAGGCCCTCGTTCAGCTGGGGCCGCATTCCGCTCAGCAGTTTCCGCAGGTCGCTCTCTCCGCTCATGCCGCCACCCTATTCGGCGCGGGCTCAGGTGCCCTGGTAGAGCCTGCGGTGCCACCAGGGGCGCGGGAGGCCGGTCCGGTCCACGGCGGGTGCGTCGGGGTCGGGAAGAGTCCGGCGCCGGAACTCCGCGTCCAGCCGCTTCAGTACGCGGCCCAGCGCGCGGCGGGCTTCGGGCGGCAGGGCGCGGTACGCGTCGGCCAGCTGGTCCCGTACCTCGGCGACGTCGTCGAGGGCGCAGCCGGGGGCGGGGCACACCGCCGCGGTCAGCCGCAGGCGGCCGCCGGGGCGCGCGAGGAAGGCGCGGTAGCGGCGCAGCAGATCCTCGACCGGGTACGTGGGGCGCGTCGCCACCCAGTGGACTCCCGCGCTCGCGGCGGCCGACAGCCGGTCCAGGGGCGGCAGTTCCCACGCCCAGGCGGGGGGCCGCCGGGCATCGAAGCCGTCTCGTACGGCGCGCACGGCGCCGGGCCGTCTACGCGGCATCGCCCTTTCGGCGGGGAGTCGTCATGGCCCCATCTTCCCAGGCCGTCCGCCGCGCGGGCAAAGGCATTTCGGCAGCGCACCCGCGAGCCCTCCTCCTGCCGGCAACGGCCGACGCGGAGCAGCCATGACCGGCCGGCGTGCGGGGCGATGCGAGGCCGCGCCTGCCACGTTGTCCGCCCGGCGCCGCGGCCGAGCGGTCCGCCGAGGCACGGGCCGGCGGCCGGCGGGCCCGCCGGCCCGGGGGGCGTGGCCGACGGGGGGGCGGGACACCGCCGGGCAACCCCGCAGGGGTTACGTGAGGTCGAACTCCCCGCCCCGCGCGTTCAGCACGAACTTGCGCCACTCGTCCGGCGCGAAGATCAGCGAGGGGCTCTCCGGCCGCTCGCTGTTGCGCATCGCGATGAAGCCCTCGACGAAGGCGATCTGGACGTCCCCCGCTCCCCGGCTGCTCGACTGCCAGTCCGCCTCGGTGAGATCGAGGTCCGGCTTGCCCCAGCCGGCGCGGGGTTGTGAAGTCATGCTCTCGGCCACGTGCGTGCTCCTCCCGGTACGTCGTCCGGGGGCAAGGTTAACCACCGCAGCGGGTGCCGCACAGGCCACGGTGAGTCACCCGTGACCGGTCCGGCACCCCTGTCCGGAAGACGGTTCCCCTCAGGAGGCGGGCGGCTCGGCCCCCACCAGCCACATCGCGAAGAACTGCGCGCCGCCGCCGTAGGCGTGTCCCATGGCCCGGCGGGCGTCCGGAACCTGGTGTTCCCCGGCCTGGCCCCGGACCTGGAGGGCCGCTTCCGCGAAGCGGATCATGCCGGAGGCGCCGATCGGGTTGGTGGACAGCACGCCGCCCGACGGGTTGACGGGGAGGTCTCCGTCGAGTTCGGTCACCCCGGCCTCGGTGAGCTTCCAGCCCTCGCCCTCCTCCGCGAAGCCCAGGTTCTCCAGCCACATGGGCTCGTACCAGGAGAAGGGGACGTACATCTCGACCGCGTCGATCTGCCGGCGCGGGTCGGTGATGCCCGCCTGCCGGTAGACGTCGGCCGCGCAGTCCTTGCCCGCCTGCGGCGACACGAAGTCCTTGCCCGCGAAGAGCGTCGGCTCGCTCCGCATGGCCCCGCCGTGCACCCACGCCGGCGGCTTCGGCGAACGGGCCGCGCCCTCCCGGTCGGTGAGGATCATCGCGCAGGCCCCGTCCGAGGACGGGCAGGTCTCGGAGTACCGGATCGGGTCCCACAGCATCGGCGAGGCCTGGACCTTCTCCAGGGTGATGTCGTGCTCGTGGAGGTGCGCGTACGGGTTCTTCAGCGCGTTGCGCCGGTCCTTGTACGCGACCAGCGAGCCCACCGTGTCCGGCGCGCCGGTGCGCCGCATGTAGGCGCGCACGTGCGGGGCGAAGAACCCGCCCGCGCCCGCGAGCAGCGGCTGCTGGAAGGGAACGGGCAGCGAGAGCCCCCACATGGCGTTCGACTCGGACTGCTTCTCGAAGGCGAGGGTGAGGACGGTCCGGTGGACGCGGGCCGCGACGAGGTTGGAGGCGACCAGCGCGGTGGACCCGCCGACCGAACCCGCCGTGTGCACGCGCAGCATCGGCTTGCCGACCGCGCCGAGCGCGTCCGCCAGGTACAGCTCCGGCATCATCACGCCCTCGAAGAAGTCGGGGGCCTTGCCGATGACGACCGCGTCGATGTCCGCCCAGGTCAGCTCGGCGTCGGCGAGGGCGCGTGCCGCCGCCTCCCGGACCAGTCCGGCGATGGAGACGTCGTGGCGGGCGGCGACGTGCTTGGTCTGGCCGATCCCGACGACGGCGACCGGCTCCTTGCCCGGTGTGCCGGATGTGCTCATGCCCGTTCCCCTTCCAGGACGGCGACCAGGTTCTGCTGGAGGCAGGGGCCGGAGGTGGCGTGGGCGACGGCCCGGTCGGACTCGCCGCGGTGGATGCGGGCGGCGGCCTCGCCGATCCGGATCAGGCCGGCGGCCATGACGGGGTTGGCGGCGAGTGCCCCGCCCGAGGGGTTCACGGCCACGCCCTCACCGAGCTTGAGCGCCT
Organism: Streptomyces sp. NPDC048337; assembly: GCF_043201175.1. Classification (NCBI taxonomy): domain Bacteria; kingdom Bacillati; phylum Actinomycetota; class Actinomycetes; order Kitasatosporales; family Streptomycetaceae; genus Streptomyces; species Streptomyces sp. NPDC048337. The sequence continues at coordinate 460,282 of NZ_JBICYR010000002.1, read as the reverse complement.
TGCGGAGCACGACCTCCTGGGAGGAGAACGGCGCGTGCAGTTCCGCCGTGTCCACCGGGGCGTCGAAGACCCCCGCGCGTTCGGCGGCGGTCCGCGTGGACGGGGAGTCGGTGAGGTCGCGCAGGCCCAGGCTGTGGGCCTCGATGCGGTGGTCGATCCCGGTGATCCAGGCGGGGCGTTCGCACAGCCGCCGCGCGGTGTCGCCCGCGGCCAGGATCACCGCGGCCGCGCCGTCGCCGATGGGCGGGCAGTCCCCGGTGCGCAGGGGGCGGACCTGGTAGTCGCCCTGCGGCACCGAACCGCTGAGCTGGGCGTGCGGGTTGGCCTCGGCGGCGGCGCGGCTGCGGGCTCCGATGGCGGCCAGGGCCTCCTCGTCCGTCTCGCCCGCGTCGATCAGGGCCTGGGCCTGGAGGGCGGCCAGGGCCACCGAGTCGGGCCAGAGGGGGGCGAGGTAGTAGGGGTCGAGCTGCCGGGTCAGCACGTCGCGTACCGACCCCGGCGAGGACTTCCCGTACGAGTAGACGAGCGCGGTGTCGGCCTCGCCGGTCTGGATCTTGACCCAGGCCTCGTAGAGGGCCCAGGCGCCGTCCATCTCGACGTGCGACTCGGAGATGGGCGGCCAGGCGCCCACCCCGTCGAGGGTCATGGTGAAGGAGAAGGCGCGGCCGGCCAGGTAGTCGCTGGAGCCGGAGCAGGTGAAGCCGATCTCGCCGGCCTTGAGGCCGGTCTGGGCCAGCACCTGGTGGAGCACCGGCATGACCATCTCGACTTCGCTGAGTTCGTCGGTGCGGCGCAGGTGGTCGCTCTGCGCGAAGGCGACCACCGCGACCTCACGGGCGTATCGGGCCATCAGATGAGCTCCTTGTACGCGTCGTAGTCCGCGTCCGGTTCGCCGGTGGGGCGGTAGTGGTCGGGGTAGCGGCCGCCTTCGGTCCAGACGGGTTCGACGCGCAGGCCCATGCGGACCTGGTCGTACGGGATGCCGCCGATCCGGCCGTGGAGGGCGAGGCCGGCGCCGTCGAGGGCGATGTGGGCGTAGACGTAGGGGACCTCGATGTCGAGGTTCCTGGCCTTGATGTTGACGATGCAGAAGGTGGTGACCGTACCGGCCGGGCCGACCTCGACCTGGTCGGTGGTGGCCACCCCGCAGGTGGGGCAGGCGCCGCGCGGCGGGACGTACACCTTGTGGCAGGACGGGCAGCGCTCGCCGACGGTCTTCCGCTCGGAGAGGGCGTTGATGTAGGCGGTCTGGGCGCGGCCGGGGCTGTAGGTGTAGTCGAGCCGGGCGGGGGCGACGATGCCGGTGACGGCGTCCGTGAACGCCCCGTCGTGCGGGACGGCCTCGCCTGCTGCCGGCCCCTCGTAGGGTTCGAAGCAGGCGATGTCGGTGATGGCGCCGCTCCGCTCGGCTGCCCACCGCACCCGCACCCGCATCCCGGTGCGCACGGCCTCGGGGCCGGGGGCGTCGAGGGCGTGGAGCAGGGCGGTGTCGGCCCCGTCGAGCCGGACCAGCACCCAGGCGAACGGGGTGTCGAGCGGCTGGTCGGGCCGGGGATGCCCGTTCCACGCCCAGGTGGTGACGGTACCGGTGGCGCCGACCTCGACGAGCTCGCGGATCTCCTCGGCGGTGGCGGGGTCGTACTCGACGGGCGGGACCATCACCTTCCCGTCGGAGGTCTTGACGCCGAGCACGAGGCCTTCGCGCAGCCCGGTGAGGAACGCGGACTGAACGGGCCCCAGGGACCGGGTGAAGGGGAACTCGACGACGAGAGGCGCACGGAGCACCTCCGGTGGGGGTGCAGCTGTCATGGGCGACTCTCCGATTCTCGGTTCGAGGGACGAAAGGGGGCACATCCCCACCCCTCCCGCCCGGACATTTCCGGCCCGCCCGGGGGCACTTCCGGCCTGGGCCGGGGGCCCGTCGGGCCAAATCAGCCTCGCCGGCGTTTGAGGCGCGGGGGCTGGGGCGGAGCCCCAGGTCTTTCAGCCCGACCCGGGGGCCCAGCCGGCCCCGGCCGGGGCCACTGCCAGCCCCGCCGGCGTTTGAGGCGCGGGGGTTCGGGGGCGGCGCCCCGGCTACTCGCGCCGGTAGACCGCGGGCCGCTTCTCGGCGAAGGCCCGGGCCCCTTCCTTCGCGTCCGCGGTGTCGAAGATCGGCCACCCCCGCAGCAGTTCCGAGGCCAGCCCCTCCGTCTCCGTCAGCTCGGCGGTCTCGTACACGGAGGCCTTCACGGCCTCCACCGCCAACGGCCCGCACTCATTGATCCGCTCCGCGATCTCCAGGGCCGCCTCCAGCGCCGTCCCCGCCGCCACCACCCGCCCGATCAGCCCGATCCGCGCCGCCTCCTGCGCGGAGTACGGCCGCCCGGTCAGCAGCATCTCCAGCGCGTGCGTCCGCGGGATCTGCCGCGGCAGCCGCACCGTGGAGCCCCCGATCGGGAAGAGCCCCCGCTTGACCTCGAACAGTCCGAAGGTGGCCCCCTCCCCCGCCACCCGGATGTCCGTGCCCTGCAGGATCTCCGTCCCGCCGGCCACGCAGTACCCCTCCACCGCCGCGATCACCGGCTTGCGCGGCCGGTGGTGGCGGAGCATCGCCTTCCAGTGCAGGTCGGGGTCGGCCTTGAGCCGGTCGCGGTACTGGTCGCCGGCCATCCCCTTCCCGGCCAGTGCCTTGAGGTCCATTCCGGCGCAGAAGTCCCCGCCCGCGCCGGTCAGCACCACGGAGCGGATCCCGTCGTCGGCGTCCGCCTCCAGCCACCCGTCGTACAGGCCCACCAGCAGCGGCAGCGAGAGCGCGTTCTTCGCCTCGGGCCTGTTCATGGTGAGCACCAGCGTGGCGCCGCGGCGTTCCACGGTCAGGTGTTCCGTCCCACCCATTGCCGTCCTCCCGTCTCAAGACCTAGAACAGGTTGCAGTAGGGGCGGGTGCAGTTCAATAGTTTTCTGACACCCAGTCAGATTTCTTGGGCGGCTCCCTTCCCACTTGTGGTCGGCGGCGCTCTAATGACCGCCGGAGCAGACCAGCCATGGGCATTTTTCGGGGTCAGGAGGAATGGTGGAGTATAACCTTGCCGACCTGTTCGAATCGGTCGTGGACGTGGTTCCGGACCGTGAGGCCCTCGTGTACGTGGACCACCCGGGGACCGGCGCCGAGCGCCGCCTCACGTACGCGGAGCTGGACACGGCGGCGAACCGCGTCGCGCACCATCTGCAGGACAGCGGGCTGAAGCCCGGCGAACACGTGGGCCTGCACCTCTACAACGGGATCGAGTACCTGCAGACCGTCCTGGCCTGCCTGAAGGCCCGGCTGGTGCCGGTGAACGTCAACTACCGGTACGTGGAGGAGGAGCTGGTCTACCTCTACAACGACGCCGACCTCGCCGCGCTCGTCTTCGAGGGCGAGTTCACGGAGCGGGTGGCCGCCGCCCTCCCGCAGACGTCGAAGCTCCGCCACCTGATCCGCGTCGGGCCGACCCCCGCGGACGCGCCGGAGCCCTCGATCACACCCGTCGCGTACGCGGACGCGGAGGCGGCCGGTTCGCCCGAGCGCGGCTTCGCACCCCGTTCCCCCGACGACCTGTTCATCATCTACACCGGCGGCACGACCGGTATGCCCAAGGGCGTGATGTGGCGGGCGGAGGACCTCTTCTTCGCCGGGCTCTTCGGCGGCGAGCCGTCGGGCGAACCGGTCAAGCGGCCGGAGGAGCTGGCGGAGCGGGTCGCGTCGAAGGGCGCCGGGCTCACCTTCTTCCCCGCCCCGCCGCTGATGCACGGCACGTCCACCCTGACCTCGTTCATCGCCTTCAACTACGGCCAGCGGGTGGTCATCCACCGCAAGTACGCGCCGGAGGAGGTGCTCCGTACGATCGCGAAGGAGAAGGTCTCCAGCGTGTCGCTGGTGGGCGACGCGATGCTGCGACCGCTCATCGACGCCCTGAAGGGCCCGCTCAAGGGCACCGACCTGTCTTCGCTGTTCAGCGTCTCCTCGTCCGGCGCGATCATGTCGGAGACGGTGCGGGCCGAATTCCAGAGCCTCGTCCCGAACGTGCTGCTCCTGAACAACTTCGGGTCGTCGGAGTCCGGCTCCAACGGGCGCGCGACGAACGACTCGAGCCCGGAGAAGGGCTTCCGCCTGGAGGTCAACGGCCGTACGCAGGTGGTCGACCCGGTGACGCACGAGCCGGTGCCGGTGGGGGTACCGGGGCGGCTCGCGCAGCGGGGGCACGTCCCGCTGGGCTACTACAACGACCCGGCGAAGACCGCCGAGACCTTCTTCCAGAAGGGCACGGAGCGGTGGGTGCTGCTCGGTGACATGGCCACGGTGGACGATGCGGGCATCGTCACGGTTCTCGGGCGGGGCTCGCAGTGCATCAACACGGGCGGCGAGAAGGTGTACCCGGAGGAGGTGGAGCAGGCGCTGAAGTCCCACCCCGACGTCTACGACGCGCTGGTCGCGGGGGTCCCGGACCCGACGTGGGGCAGCCACGTGGCGGCGGTGGTCCAACTCCGGGCGGGTGCCGCGGAGCCGACCCTGGAGCAGATCCAGACCCACTGCCGCACGAGGCTGGCGGGCTACAAGATCCCGCGTCAACTGGTCATCACCCCCACCATCCAGCGCTCCCCGAGCGGCAAGGCGGACTACCGCTGGGCAAAGTCGGTGGCAACGGAGGCCAACGACTGACCCCTGCCCCTGGGGGGCTCGGCTGGCCCCCTGCCGGGGGCTTCGCGGGGGCCGGTGCCGATCCCCTGGCCGGGGGTTCGCGGGGGCCGATGCCGGTTCCCTGGCCGGGGGCTTCGCGGAGGTCGGTGCCGGTTCCCCGACCGGAGGCTTCGCCGGGGCCGGTGCCCGGGCCGTGGCCCGGCTGGTCCCCTGCCGGGGGCTTCGCTGGGCCGAGGGCGGGGCGGGTCTCACGGCGGGGGCTTCGCGGGGTCGGGGCCGGGGTGGGGTGTCGTCCGGGACGGGCTTCGATGTTCGGCGCCCGTTCCGGGTCGGCTCTGTCGGGCGGGGCAGCGCGCCGAATTCATCTCGTTTTAGTCCCGGCCGACACCCCACCCCGTCCCCGACCCCGGCAGCACCATCCAGCCCACCCGGCACCTACCAGCCCCGGCCGGCAGCCTCTCGGAACCCTTCAGCCTCGCCGGGACGATTCAGCCTCGCCGGCGTTTGAGGCGCGGGGTCCGGGGCAGAGCCCCGGTCTTTGAGCCGCACCTGGCCAGGCACGCCAGGCAAAATCAGCCCCTCCGGCGATTGAGGAGCGGGGTGCGGGGCGGAGCCCCGGATCCTTGAGGCCCGGCGGACGGGTCAGGAAGCGGTGGTCAGGAAGTGGTCTACGCGGGCTGCGAAGCGGGCCGGGGCGTCCAGCCAGGGGAAGTGGCCCCCGCCGGGCAGGACATCGGACGCGCCCCGCGGGAAAAGGGCCGCCAGCCGAGCGGCGGCGACGGGCGGCGGGTTGCCGTCCAGCTCCCCCGCCAGCACCATCACCTCCGCCGCAACCCCCCGCAGCGCGGCCCGGGTCGCGCCCGGATCAAAGGCCCCCGCCCCCGCATAGGCGGCCGCCGCCCCCGCGTTCTTCTCCCGCGCGCTCGCCGCGACATGCGCCCGCGCCGTCTCGTCCCAGCGCCCGTACGCGAGCGGCACGGCCGCCGCCCAGTCGGCGTCCTCATCGGCGCTCGCTCCCGCCAGCAGCCGCTCGTACGCCGCGATGGCGGTGTCGTACGGTTCGCTGCCCGCCCGCAGTCGGGCCACCTCCAGCCGCTCCTCCGCGGAGATCGGCAGGTCCACCGCCCACGCGGTCGGGGTGACCATGACGAGCCGGCGCAGCCGCTCCGGGTGGGCGGCAGCGTACAGCTGGGCGAGGTTGCCGGCGGCGGAGTGCGCGAGGAGGTCCATGCGGTCCAGGCCCAGGTGGGCCCGGAGCGCCTCGACGTCGGCGACCTGGTGGTCGACGCGGTACGTGGACTCGTCGGCCGGTATCGCGGAGTCGCCGGTGCCGCGCAGGTCGAGCAGGATCAGCCGGCGCCGGGCGGACAGTCCGCCGAGCTCGCCCAGGTAGGCCGAGGCTCGCATGGGCCCGCCCGGGAGGCAGACCAGCGGCGGGCCCTCCCCGCTGATGCGGTAGGTGAGTTCGGTTCCGTCGTATGTGGTGAAGGTTGGCATGCGGGCCATCACAGCAGACGATCACTCGTTCGAGTCATTGATTTACCCGGCCCGGGCCTGGCAATCTACCGAATGATCGGTCGGTATCTCCAGGATGAGGTGACGGGCATGGCGGCTTACGCGGATCTCCACGACGAAGGCGAACGGCTCGACCGCGACGCGCTGGCCGCGCTCCAGCTGACGCGGCTGCGCGAGACCCTGCACCGCGCCTACGAACGGGTGCCGTTCTACCGGGAGGCCTTCGACAAGGCCGGTGCCCATCCCGACAACTGCCGTTCCCTCTCCGATCTCGCCCTGTTCCCCTTCACCACCAAGACCGATCTGCGCGACCAGTACCCCTTCGGGATGTTCGCCGTCCCCCGGGAGGAGGTGCGCCGCGTCCACGCCTCCAGCGGCACCACCGGGCGCCCCACGGTCGTCGGATACACCGACGGGGATCTATCCACCTGGGCGGATGTCGTCGCCCGGTCCATACGGGCGGCGGGCGGCCGGCCGGGCCAGATCGTCCACATCGCCTACGGCTACGGGCTGTTCACCGGCGGCCTCGGCGCGCACTACGGGGCCGAGCGCCTCGGCTGTACGGTCGTGCCCGCCTCCGGCGGGATGACGGACCGGCAGGTCCGGCTCATCCAGGACTTCCGGCCGGAGGTCATCATGGTGACCCCTTCCTACATGCTGACGCTGCTGGACGAGATGGAGCGCCAGGGGATCGACCCGCGCGCGACCTCGCTCAGAACGGGCATCTTCGGCGCCGAGCCGTGGACCGAGGAGATGCGCCGGGAGATCGAGGAGCGGCTCGGCATCGACGCCGTGGACATATACGGGCTCTCCGAGGTGATGGGTCCGGGCGTGGCGCAGGAGTTCGCCTCCACCAAGGACGGGCTGCACATCTGGGAGGACCACTTCTACCCCGAGGTGGTCGATCCGCTGACGGGCGCGGTCCTGCCGGAGGGCGAGCCCGGCGAGCTGGTGTTCACCTCCCTCACCAAGGAGGCCATGCCCGTCATCCGCTACCGCACCCGGGATCTGACGCGGCTGCTGCCCGGGACGGCCCGTCCGGCCTTCCGCCGGATGGAGAAGGTCACGGGCCGCAGCGACGACATGATCATCCTGCGCGGGGTGAACGTATATCCGACCCAGATCGAGGAAGTCCTGCTGAGGACGGCCGGCCTGGCTCCGCATTTCCAGCTGCGGCTGACGAAGGAGGGCCGGATGGACGCCCTGACGGTACGGGTGGAGGCGCGCCGGGAGGCGGACGCCGTTCGGCGGGAGGCCGCGGGCGCCGCCGTGGTCCGGGCCGTGAAGGAGGGGATCGGGGTCTCCGTCAAGGTCGAGGTGGTCGATCCGGAGACGCTGGAACGCTCCGTCGGGAAGATCAAGCGGCTGGTGGACCTCCGGGGGGCCGGAGAGGGAGGGGACACGCTTGGGGGCGGCTGAAACCACCCCTTCGGGCCTATTTCGGGGCGGCTCCCGGGAGCCGGCGGGCCCCGCCGGGTAGTGCATGAGGCGTGATCTCCCTCATCCGGCAGCTCTACGACCGCCTCCAGGGCTCCCCGGCCGGGCTGGCCTGGAGCCGCGGCCGGGAGATGGAGCTGATGCACCGGGCGATGGGCTTCGCGGCCCTCGGGTTCCTCACCCTCGTGCCGCTGCTGGTAGTCGTGGCGGCCGCCGCGCCCGGCAGCGGCTCGGGGTTCGGCCGCTGGCTCGGTCAGGCCCTCGGGGTGACGGAGTCCTCGCGGGCCCGCGTCGAGATGCTGTTCAGCGCGGCGGACCTGGCGCTGGAGCGGACCACCGCCTTCGGGCTCGCGGCGCTGGCCGTCTTCGGCCTGACGTTCGGCTCGGCGGTGCAGACCGGCTACGAGAAGGTCTGGGACCTGCCGACCGCGCGCTGGCACACCATGTGGCGGCACGTCGTCTGGCTCGCCCTGCTGGTCTGCTACCTCGCCCTGCTCGTCGAGATCCCCGCTCCGTCGAACGACGCCATGGGCACCATCCTGGGCACCCTCGGCGACCTCGTCGGAACCTGCCTGTTCTTCTGGGGCTCGCAGCGGCTGCTGCTGGGCGGCCGGGTCCGCTGGCGCGCCCTGATCCCGGGGGCCGTGGCAACCAGCCTCGGGCTGCTGGGGCTGCGGATCTTCTCGCAGTTGGTGTTCTCCCCGTTGATCGCCTCGAACGCCGTGACCTACGGCCCCTTCGGCACCCTGCTGGTCGTCCAGTCCTGGCTGGTCGGCGTCGGCTTCGTGGTCTACGGGGGAGCCCTCGTCGGCCGCCTCCTGCACGAGCACCTCACCCTGCGCCGCCTGCGCCAAACCGGAATCTCTCCCCCCGACGACTCCCCTTCTCATGATCCGGGAACGGGCTGACCGGACCGGTCGTGCGTGCCAGGATGTGCGGGCACCGCCGATCAACTTCGTGTCGCAACAGGGATATTGATGACTTCGCAGCACCAGGGGCCCGACACCGGGGGCCGGGTGTGGCTGATCACGGGGGCCTCGTCGGGCTTCGGCCGGACCCTCACCGAGGCCGCGCTCGCGGCCGGGGACACCGTGGTGGCGGCCGCCCGCCGGCCCGAGTCGCTCGGCGAGCTGGCGGCCGCGCACCCGGAGCGCCTCGTGCCCCTCGCGGTGGACCTGTCGGACACGGCCCGCGCGGGGGAGGTCGTCGCCGAGGTGGTGGACCGCTTCGGCCGCATCGACGTCCTCGTCAACAACGCCGGGCGGGGTCTGATCGGCGCCGTGGAGGAGACCTCCGACGCCGAGCTGCGCTCACTGATGGAGCTGCACTTCTTCGCCCCGGCGGCGCTCACCCGGGCCGCCCTGCCGCACATGCGGGCCCGGAAGTCGGGTGCGGTGGTGCAGATGAGCAGCATGGGCGGGCGGCTCGCCTCCTCGGGCGTCGGGGCGTACTGCGCGACGAAGTTCGCCCTGGAAGGCCTGACCGAGGCGCTCGCGGCGGAGGTCGCCGGCTTCGGCATCAAGGCGCTGATCGTGGAGCCCGGCTCCTTCCGCACGGGCTTCGCGGGCGGCAACGCGCTGCAGCTCACCGAGGCCCTGCCCGCCTACGAGGACGTGGTCGGCCCGGTCCGCAACGGGCTGCCGGACAGCGACGGTCTCCAGCCGGGCGACCCGGTCAAGGCGGCCGCGGCGATCCTCACCGCCCTGGACGCCGAGAACACGCCGCTGCGGCTCATTCTGGGCAACGACGCGGTCGACTTCATCGCGGCCCACGCGGAAGCCGCCCGCGAGGAGGCCCGCACCTGGGAGCCGGTCAGCCGAGGCACGGACTTCGCCCCCACCCCGACCCCGACGCAGTAGCCCGACGCCCCCGACCCGGCTCCCGAGCGGGCCCCGAGCGCGGGCCCGCCCGTGTCGCGGCCGCCACGGCAGGCTCGGCTGCGTCGGGCCCGCGTACCGGGGCCCGGACCGGGCGCCGCGGCCCGCCGGCGGGGCCGGGTCAGCGGTCGCCGGTCGGGGGGTGTGCGAAGCGGTCGCGGAGTTCACGCTTGAGGATCTTGCCGCTCGCGTTGCGCGGGAGGGCGGGCACGAACAGGACCCGCTTCGGGGCCTTGAAGTGGGCCAGCTTCTCCCGCGCGTACGTCATCAGCTCCGCCTCCGTCACCTCCCCGCGCGGCACCACCACCGCCGTCACCGCCTCGATCCACCGCTCGTCGGGCAGCCCGACCACCGCCGCCTCGGCCACCCCCGGATGGGTGTACAGCACGTCCTCCACCTGACGTGAGGCGACCAGTACGCCGCCCGAGTTGATGACGTCCTTCACCCGGTCCACGACCGTGAAGTAGCCCTCGGCGTCCCGCACCGCCAGGTCGCCCGAGCGGAACCATCCGTCCCGGAAGGCCTTGTCCGTCGCCACCGGGTCGTTCCAGTACCCCAGGCACAACTGCGGGGACCGGTAGACCACCTCGCCCGCCGTGCCGTCCGGTACGTCCTTGCCCTCCTCGTCGACGACCTTCGCCTCCACGTGCCGTACCGGACGCCCGCAGGAGTCCATCCGCCCCTCGTGCTCCGCCGGCCCCAGCACCGTGGCCAGCGGCCCGATCTCGCTCTGCCCGAAGCAGTTGTAGAAGCCGAGCCCCGGCAGCCGTCCCCGCAGCCGCTCCAGGACCGGCACGGGCATGATCGAGGCCCCGTAGTACGCCTTGCGCAGCGCGCCGAGGTCGCGCCGCCCGAAGTCCGGGTGGTTGGCCAGGGCGATCCACACCGTCGGCGGGGCGAAGAGGCTGTCCGCCCGGCCCGCCTCCACCAGGTCGAAGATCTGCTCCGCGACCGGCGCGTCCAGGATCGTGTTCTCCGCCCCCACCGCCAGGTACGGCAGCAGGAAGACGTGCATCTGCGCCGAGTGGTACAGCGGCAGCGAGTGCACCGGCCGGTCCCCCTCGGCCAGGTCCAGCGCCTCGATCGCGCTCTCGTACTCGTGGACGAGGGCCCTGTGCGTCATCATCGCGCCCTTGGGCAGGGCCGTGGTCCCGGAGGTGTAGAGCAGCTGCGCCACGGAGTCCGGGGCGCCGGTGCCCTCGTACGGCGTCTGCGGCGCCTCCGGGTCCGCCAGGGCCCGCAGCGGGCTCACCCCGAACCCCTCCGGCACCCGGTCGGCCAGTTCCGGGTCGGCGAGCACCAGGGAGCTGCCCGAGTTCCGCAGGATGTGGTCGAGGTCCTCACCAGTCAGGTTCTGGTTGACCGGGACGTGGACGAGCCCGGCGCGGGCGCAGGCGAGGAACGCGATCAGGTAGGCGTCGGAGTTGTGCGCGTAGGTCGCGACCCGGTCGCCGGGGGCCAGCCCGTGGTCCCCCCTGAGCAGGGCCGCGGCGGTGGAGACGGCCGAGTCGAGCCCGGCGTAGCTCCAGCTCCGCTCCCGGTAGCGGACCGCCGTCCGGTCCGGGATCCGCCGCGCGCTGTCCCGTACCAGTCCGTCGACCGTGTTCTGCCGCACTGCCTTCATGACGCGAACCTCGTCTCCCCCGTGGGATACCAAACGGGATGTTGACAGATCATCCGATCACCTGCATGAGTGTGGGGCAACCCGAGCACCACCGGTTTCACGAGCAACCACGCTCGATCGCAGGCTACTTGGGAGACATGTTGCGCCCCTTCGCCGCACACCGCCCCACCCGTCCCGTACTCCGCCGCGTCGCCCTGTTCGGCGCCGCCCTGCTCGCCGCCTGCGCCGCGGTCCCGCAGGCCGCGGCGGCCACCGACGACGGCACGGCCTCCAACGGCAGGCTCTCGGCGGTCATCCGCTACACCGAGAACGGCATACCCCACATAGTCGGCCGGGACTACGCGCACCTCGGCTTCGGCACCGGCTGGGCGCAGGCCGCCGACCAGGTGTGCGTGCTGGCCGACGGGTTCGTGACCGTCGCCGGTGAGCGCTCGCGCTGGTTCGGCCCCGACGCCGTGCCCGACGGCTCTCTGTCCTCCGCCACCAAGAACCTCTCCAGCGACCTGTACTTCAAGGGCGTACGGGAGTCCGGAACGGTCGAGCGGCTGCTCGCCACCCCCGCTCCGGCCGGTCCCAGTACGGACCTGAAGGATCTGATGCGCGGCTGGGCCGCGGGCTACAACGCCTGGCTCGCCCAGAACGAGGTCACCGACCCGGCCTGCAAGGGCGCGGCCTGGGTGCGCCCGGTCACCGCCGCCGACGTGGCCGCCCGCGGCTTCGCGGTCTCGGTCCTCGGCGGCCAGGGGCGCGGCATCGACGGCATCACGGGCGCGCGGCCGCCGGTCGCGCAGCCGCCCGGAGCCCAGGCCCCGCGCGAGGTCGATCCGGCCTCGGCGGCCGAGGCCGCGCGGGAGTTCTTCGACACCGCCCGCTACGACATGGGCTCCAACGCGGTGGCCTTCGCGGGCTCCACCACGGCGAACGGCCGCGGTCTGCTCCTCGGCAACCCGCACTACCCGTGGCAGGGCGGGCGCCGCTTCTGGCAGTCGCAGCAGACCATCCCCGGTGAGCTGAACGTCTCGGGTGGCTCGCTGCTCGGCACCACCGTGGTCAACATCGGCTTCAACGAGAAGGTGGCCTGGAGCCACACGGTGGCCACCGGCACCCCCGTCAACCTGCACCAGCTCACCCTCGACCCGGCCGATCCGACCGCCTACCTGGTCGACGGGAAGCCGGAGCGGATGACCCGGCGGACCGTCACCGTCCCCGTGGCGAAGGGCGATCCGGTCACCCGCACCCAGTGGTGGACCCGCTACGGTCCCGTCATCACGGGCCTCGGCCCGGGCTTGCCCCTGCCCTGGACGTCGGGGACGGCGTACGCGCTGAACGACCCCAACGCGGCGAACCTGCGCGGCTCCGACTCCGCCCTCGCGATGGGCAAGGCCCGCTCCGTCGCGGGCGTCCAGGACGCCGTGCGCCGTACGCAGGGCCTGCCCTGGGTCAACACGGTGGCCGCGGACTCCGCCGGCGGCACCCTCTTCACCCAGTCCCAGGTGCTCCCCCGCATCACCGACGAGCTCGCCGCCCGCTGCTCCACCCTGCTGGGGCGGGCCACGTATCCGGCCTCGGGGCTGGCGGTGCTGGACGGTTCGCGCGGTGACTGCGCGCTCGGCTCGGATCCGGACGCGGTGCAGCCGGGCGTGTTCGGCCCGGGGAAGGCGCCGACCCTGCAGGGCGCCCCGTACGCCGAGAACTCCAACGACAGCGCCTGGCTGACCAATGCCGACCGTCCGCTGACCGGTTACGAGCGCGTCTGGGGCACTGTCTCCACGCCGCGCTCGATGCGTACGCGCGGCGCCGTCGAGGACGTGTCTGCGATGGCCGCGAGGGGCCGGCTGACCGTGGCCGACCTGCAGGAGCAGCAGTTCGCGAACCGGGCGCCGGCGGGTGATCTGGCGGCGGCCGACGCGGCGCGGGCCTGCGCGGCCCTGCCCGGCGGTACGGCGACGGCGAGCGACGGCAGCGCGGTGGACGTCTCGGCGGCCTGCGGGGTGCTGGCGGGCTGGGACCGTACGACCGACGCCGCCAGCCGCGGCGCGCTGCTCTTCGACCGGTTCTGGCGCGGGCTGACGGCCACGACCCCGGCCAAGGACCTGTGGCTGGTGCCGTTCTCGGCGGCCGATCCCGTACGCACGCCCCGTACGCTCAATCAGGCCGCGCCCGGCATCGGGCGGTCCCTCGCGGACGCGGTCGCCGAGCTGAGGGCGGCCGGGATCGCGCTGGACGCCCCACTGGGCGAGCACCAGTTCGTGGTCCGCGGCGGACAGCGGCTGCCGGTGGGCGGCGGCACGGAGGCGCTCGGCGTCTGGAACAAGATCGAGGCGCCGTGGAACGCGGCGGCCGGCGGCTACCCGGAGGTCGTACACGGCTCCAGCCACATACAGGCGGTGGGCTGGGACGGCGGGCGCTGCCCGGTGGCGCGCACCCTGCTGACGTACAGCCAGTCGGCGAACCCGAACTCGCCGTACCACGCGGACCAGACCCGGCTGTTCTCGCAGGAACGCTGGGTGACGTCGAGGTTCTGCGAGCGGGACATCCTCACCTCGCCGCGGCTGAAGGTGGTGTGGCCGCGCGAGCGCCGGTGAGCCGGGGCCGCCGTGCCCGCTTCCTGGCCGTGGCCCTCAGGGGCTGACGGCCAGGAAGAGGTACGCGGCCAGCAGCACGACGTGCACGCCGCCCTGGAGCAGCGTGGCGCGGCCGGGGGCGAGGGTCAGGGCGCTGACCACGACCGTCAGGGCGAGCAGCACCATGTGGGTCGGGCCGAGGCCCAGGGTCAGCGGGCCGGAGAGCCAGACCGAGGCCAGGGCGATGGCCGGGATGGTCAGGCCGATGCTGGCGATGGCGGAGCCGTAGCCCAGGTTGAGGCTGGTCTGCACGCGGTCGCGGCGGGCCGCGCGGACGGCGGCCAGCGTCTCGGGGGCCAGGACGAGCAGGGCGATGATCACACCGACGACGGCGTGGGGCAGGCCGGCGCCGGCGACGCCCTTCTCGATGGTCGGGGAGACGGCCTTGGCGTTGCCGACCACCGCGACGAGCGCCACCAGCAGCAGGCCGAGGCTCACGAGGGCGGCGCGGGAGGTGGGGGGTTCGGCGTGGTCGTCGTGTTCGCCGGAGCTCCGCCCGGTGTCCACGGGCAGGAAGTAGTCGCGGTGGCGGACGGTCTGGACGGCGATGAACAGGCCGTAGAGCGCGAGCGAGGCGACGGCGGCGAAGGTCAGCTGGGCGGTGGAGAACTCGGGGCCGGGCTTGGACGTGGTGAAGGTCGGCAGGACGAGGCTGAGGACGGCGAGGGTCGCGACGGTGGCGAGGGCCGCGCCGGACCCTTCGGCGTTGAAGACGGCGACGCGGTTGCGCAGGGCGCCGACGAGCAGGGACAGGCCCACGATGCCGTTGCAGGTGATCATGACGGCGGCGAAGACGGTGTCGCGGGCGAGGGAGGCGGTCTTGTCACCGCCGTCGGCCATCAGGGTGACGATGAGGGCCACTTCGATGACGGTGACGGCGACGGCCAGGACGAGCGAGCCGAAGGGTTCGCCGACGCGATGGGCGACGACCTCGGCGTGGTGGACGGCCGCCAGCACCGCGCCCGCGAGGCACAACGCGACGATGGCCACCGCGAATCCCGGTAGGTCCCGCCCCCAGCTGAAGACCAGCGCGAGGAGCGAGAGGAGCGGGACCACGACGGTCCAGTCGGTGACGGGGAACTTGTGTGCTGCGGTACTCATGCCCTCAACCTGCCATGAGGGGTACCTTCGGGGCGAACAGGACCGGCGGGATGATTTCGGTTCCGCGGGCGTCGCCCGGCGGGCGGGCTGGCCGGCCGCGGAGTTCCCATGCGAGGTCCCCGCGGCCGACGCGACCTGACCGGACTACCAGAACACGACGAAGAGGCCGTCGCCTCCGTCGCCGCCGGGGTCGCCCGCGGATCCCTCTTCGCCGTTGCTGGTGCCGCCCTCCCCGCCGTCGCCGCCGATGGCGGCACCGATGGCCTCCGGGTCGAGGATCCCGCTCGCGACGCCGCCGCCGGAGCCGTCGGGCTGGCCGTTCTCACCGGGAGCGTTCGTGCCGCCAGAGGAGCAGGCGCCGTTGCCGCCCACGCCTGCCGTACCGGTAGCACCGTCGGTCGCGCCACCACCACCGCCACCACCGGTGCCGCCGGTGGCGGCGGCGAGGACGACGGCCGCGGGCGAGGTCAGCGTGGTCGCGGTCCCGGGGCGGTGCCGGCAGTGCCGTTGTCGCCGCCGGAACCGGCGGATCCACCGTCCCCGCCTGAGCCGTTGTCGCCTCCGGTGCCGACGCCCACCGCGTAGCTCTGTCCCGGCGTGACCGGGATGGCGCACCAGGCGAATCCACCGCCGCCACCACCGCCGGTTCCGCCGGTACCGTCGTTGGCGCCGCTGCCGCCACCACCGCCACCACCACCGGCACCCCAGGCCTGGATGAACACCGAGGTGACACCGGCCGGCGGGATGAAGACGCCGTCGCGGGTGAACACCCGCAGGTCGTGCGGCGGAGTCTTCTTCTCCGGCTGCGGCTTCGGTTCCGGCTTGGGCTGCGGCTTGGGCTGCGGCTTCGGCTTCTGGTTCGGCTTGTGGTTCTGCTTCTGCTTCTGCTTCTGCTTCTGCTTGTCACCGCCGGGCTTCGGGCCGACTTCGTGGTCCGGCGACTCCAGCAGGGTGACAACGGAGACGGGTGCACGGCCCGCGCGGTCGCCGTCGGCCTGGGCCAGTGGGGACATGACGAGCAGCTGGCCGGTGACGGCCGCCGCCGTGAGGGCCGCGACGGCCAGGGACCGGCGGCGGGAGCGTCGGGTGGTGGTACTCGCGTTCACGGCGTCCTTACCCTCCCCGGCCGTGCACGGCCGGGGAAGTCCGGTGAGGTGGCGGAAGGAACGGGACCCAAGAGTCCGCCGCCGCCGCTCATCTCACCGATGCCCTCGCACACCGCACCACGCACCGGGCCGCCCGTTACCCCGGCCGGCCCGCAAGGTTGCGCTGGTCAGGCTGGCGCGGTCATACCGCCCGGTCGCGTCCCTCCCAGTACGGGTCGCGTAGACGCCGCTTGTACAGCTTGCCGTTGGGGTCGCGCGGCATCGTCTCGATGAAGTCGACCGTCTTGGGGCGCTTGTAGCCCGCGAGTTGCCGCTCGCAGTGGTGCAGGATCTCCGTGGCCAGCGCCTCGCCCGCCTCGAATCCCTCGGCCGGTTCGATGACGGCCTTGACCTCCTCGCCCCAGTCGGCGTGCGGGATGCCGAAGGCGGCGGCGTCGGCGACCGCCGGATGCGTGAGGAGGGCGGACTCGATCTCGGCGGGGTAGATGTTGACCCCGCCCGAGATGATCATGTCGATCTTGCGGTCGCGCAGGAAGAGGTACCCCTCCTCGTCCATCAGGCCCAGGTCGCCGACGGTGAAGAAGTCGCCGATGCGGTTCTTCTTCGTCTTGCCCTCGTCCTTGTGGTAGCTGAAGCCTCCGGTGTTCATCTTCAGGTAGACGGTGCCCAGTTCACCGGGGGGAAGCCGGTTGCCGTCGTCGTCGAAGATGGCGAGTTCGCTGATCGGCCAGGCCCTGCCCACCGTTCCAGGCTTCTTCAGCCAGTCCTCCGCGGTGGCGAAGGCGCCGCCGCCCTCGCTCGCCGCGTAGTACTCCTCCACGCACCGGCCCCACCAGTCGATCATGGCTCGTTTGACGTGGTCGGGGCAGGGTGCGGCGCCGTGGATGGCATGGCGCATCGAGGAGACGTCGTACGCGTCCTTCGTCTCCTGCGGGAGCGCGAGGAGCCGGTGGAACTGGGTGGGGACCATGTGCGTGTGCGTACAGGCGTGTCGGTCGATCAGGCGCAGCATCTCCTGCGGGGTCCACTTGTCCATCAGGACGAGCGGGTGCCCGATGTGCAGGGCGGCGCCCGCGAATTGCAGGACCGCGGTGTGGTAGAGCGGCGAGCAGACCAGGTGCACGTTGTCGTCGAAGGGGCGGATGCCGAAGATGCCGAGGAAACCGCCGAGATACGTCTCCTCCGGGAGCTTGCCGGGCAGCGGGCGCCGGATCCCGCGCGGGCGGCCGGTGGTGCCGGAGGTGTAGTTCATGACCCAGCCGAGGGTGCGCCCCTCGGGGGGCGTACCCGGCTGCCCGTCGAGGAGTTCCGCGTACGGGCGGAAGCCCGGGACCGCGCCCACGGCGTACCGGTGGCTCGCGGGCAGGCCGGCCTCGTCGGCCGCGGCGAGGGAGGCGTCGGCGAAGCGCTCGTGGGCGATGAGGACCTTGGCGCCCGAGTCGGAGACGATCCAGGCGATCTCGGGGCCGACGAGGTGGTGGTTGACGGGGACGAGATAGAAACCGGCCTGGGCGGCGGCGAGGTAGGCGGTGAAGAACTCGACGCCGTTGGGGAGGACGACGGCGAAGACGTCGCCCCGCTCCAGTCCGGCGGCGCGCAGGCCGTGGACGAGGCGGTTGACGTCGGCGTGCAGCCGGCCGGCGGTCCACTCCTCGCCCTCGGGGGTGATCAGGACGGTGCGCTCGGGATCGGCCGCGGCCTGCGCCCAGAAACCGTTGGGCTTTTCGGTCATGCTGCTCACGCCTCTCTCAGGCTCGGCCGGCGATGCGGTTGATGCGGTCGATGGCGCGCTCGAAGCCGCCTGTCAGTTCGTCGAAGACGGCCTGGACGCTGCGTTCGGTGTTCATCCGGCCGACGATCTGGCCGACGGGGCTGCCGAGCAGCGGCTGGACCTCGTACTTCTGGATCCGGGAGACGGCCTCGGCGACGAGCAGGCCCTGGAGGGGCATGGGGAGCGCGCCGGGGCCCTCGGGGTCGTCCCAGGCGTCGGTCCACTCGGTGCGCAGCTGGCGGGCCGGCTTGCCGGTGAGGGCGCGGGAGCGGACGGTGTCGCCGGAGCCGGCGGCGAGCAGCTTCTCGGTGAGGGCGCGCGAGTGCAGGTCGGCCTCGGTGGTGGTGAGCCAGAGGGAGCCGAGCCAGGCGCCCTGGGCGCCGAGGGCGAGCCCGGCGGCGATCTGCTCGCCGCTGCCGATGCCGCCGGCGGCGAGCACCGGGAGCGGGGCGACGGCCTCGACGATCTCGGGGACCAGGACCATGGTCGCGATGTCGCCGGTGTGGCCGCCGGCCTCGTAGCCCTGGGCGACGACGATGTCGATGCCGGCTTCGGCGTGGCGGCGGGCGTGTTTGGCGCTTCCGGCGAGGGCGGCGACGAGGATGTCGTGCTCGTGGGCGCGCGCGATGACGTCGGCGGGCGGGGAACCGAGGGCGTTCGCCAGGAGTTTGATGGGGTAGTCGAAGGCGACGTCGAGCTGGTTGCGGGCGACCTGCTCCATCCAGCCGGTGATCCGCCAGCCGGAGGCCTCGCCCTCGGCGAGCTCGGGCACGTGGTGCTTGGCGAGGGTGTCACGGACGAAGGCGCGGTGCCCGGCCGGGATCATCGCCTCGATGTCGGCTTCGCTGATGCCGTCGACGGCCTTCTTGGCGGGCATGACGACGTCGAGGCCGTAGGGCTTGCCGTCGGTGTGCGCCTGCATCCAGTCGAGGTCGCGTTTGAGATCGTCCGGCGCGGTGTAGCGGACCGCGCCGAGGACGCCGAATCCGCCCGCCCTGGTGATGGCGGCGGCGACCGCCGGGAAGGGCGTGAAGCCGAAGATGGCGTGTTCGACTCCCAGTTTCTTGCTCAGCTCCGTCTCCATGGGCGGCAGGATGCCGCAGCCCGGCATGCGAGGGAAGAGATTTTCTGATGCAGTGTCAGATTCTTTACGGGCCGACCGGTGCGGCCGGTACCCGAGGGGCGGGCACATACCCACTAGCGTGCGGCAGATCCAGCCTCGCCGGCGTTTGCGGCGCGGGGTCCGGGGCGGAGCCCCGGCAACGGCGCCGCAGGCCGACTCGGACAGCGGACAGCGGACAGCGGACAGGAGGGTCGAGCATGGCAGCAGACACGGGGGCTGACGGGGCGACAGGCAAGGCAGAGGGGACGGCGGAGGCAGCGGACGCGGCGGCGGCGAACGGGCTGCGGGGCGCCGGAGGCAACGGGCTGAGCCGGCGGCGGCTGGGGGCCCGGCTGCTCGCGCTCGGCGGGGTGCTCGTCCTGCACGCCGCACTCCCCGGCAGTGCCGGGGCGGCGGCCGGGAACCCGGCGGAGCGGCGCGCGCTACAGGGGCTGCGGCTGCGGTACGGATCCGCCCGCCAGGCAGGGCTGGTCGAACGCCACCTGGAGGCGGTGGCGGACCAGGCGCGGCGATTCCTGGGCCCCTCCCCCGAACACCCCTACTACGCGGGGGCGGTGGTCCTCGCCGGCCGGGGCCGCACCATCGCCCTGCACCGTGCCATGGGCGACGCCGTGCGGTATGCCGACTACGACGGGCGGACCGACCGGGTGCGGGAGTTCCCGGCGGCGGAGCGGATCGCGATGGCCGAGGACACCGTCTTCGACCTGGCCTCGCTGACGAAGCTGTTC
Organism: Streptomyces sp. NPDC048337; assembly: GCF_043201175.1. NCBI lineage: Bacteria > Bacillati > Actinomycetota > Actinomycetes > Kitasatosporales > Streptomycetaceae > Streptomyces > Streptomyces sp. NPDC048337. The sequence continues at coordinate 440,717 of NZ_JBICYR010000002.1, read as the reverse complement.
ACCTCCGTCCTGGCCGTGCAGCAGATGGAGCGGGGCCGACTGGAGCTGGAGGCCCCGGTGGTCCGGTACCTGCCCGAGTTCACCGGCGGCGGGAAGGAGGTGATCACGGTCCGTCAACTGCTCACGCACACCTCGGGGCTGCGCTCGTGGGCGCCCTTCTACCGGGAGTCCACGCGCGAGGGCCGGCTGCGGCTGCTGTGGTCGGTGCAGCCGCAGGAGACTCCCGGGACCGTCTACCGCTACTCGGACCTGAACCTGATCACCCTCCAACTGCTCTTGGAACGGATCACCGCCCGCACTCTCGACACCCTGCTCCACGACGAGATCACCGCTCCACTCGGGATGCACCGCACTCGCTACAACCCGCCCCGCTCCTGGCGCCGGGTCACCGCCGCCACCGAGGTGCAGCGCCCGCCCTGGTCCGGCCTGGACCGCGGGCTGGTGTGGGGCGAGGTCCACGACGAGAACGCGTACGCCCTCGGCGGCGTCGCCGGCCACGCCGGGGTCTTCGGCACCGCCTGGGACCTGGCCGTACTCGCCCGCGCCCTCCTCGACGGCGGAGCCTACGCGGGCAAGCGCATCCTGCGCCCCGCCTCCGTCGAGCTGCTCTTCACCGACTACAACACCGCCTTCCCCACCGACGACCACGGCCTCGGCTTCGAGCTCTACCAGCACTGGTACATGGGCGCCATGGCCACCCCGTACTCCGCGGGCCACACCGGCTTCACCGGGACCTCCCTCGTCCTCGACCCCTCCACCGACTCCTTCCTGATCCTGCTCGGCAACTCCGTCCACCCCGTCCGCACCTGGCGGGCCGGCAGCGCGCCCCGCGTCGCCGTCGGCAACCGCTTCGCGCGCGCCGTCCCCGTCCGCACGCGGCACGGCGGCCCCGCCTGGTACTCCGGCATGGAGACGGGCGGCTCGGGCACCCTCACCCTGCCGCCGCTCACCCCGGCCACGGGCTCCGCCCGGCTGCGCTGCGCCGTGTGGTGGGACACGGTGCCCGGCGAGGGCGCCTTCCACCTGGAGGCCTCGCCCGACGGGCAGAGCTGGGAGCCGCTGCCGTTCAGCACGCTCCGCTCGACGGGCGGCACCGCCGAGAGCTGGCCGCGGGGCTCGGCGGGCGGCTGGTCCGGCCGCATCTGGCACCGCCTGGAAGCCCCGCTGACGCCCGCCTGGGCCGGCCGCGAGGTCCGGCTCCGCTTCCGCCACACCGCGACCGGCCGCTACGTCGGCCGCGGGATCTACGTGGACGTCATCCGCGTCTCGGAACCGGCCCGCCTCCTCTTCGCCGAGGACCGCCCCGCGGACGCCGCCCGCGTCGAGGCGACCGGCTGGACGAGGTCGACGGACTAGGGCGAGGCACCGGGTCACCGCCCCGGAATGAAGAGCGTGCCCGTGCGCGTTGGCACTCGTTGTCGAGTTCGTTGACCGTTCAACACGAAGGGCAGGCTGAACCCCATGACCGTCGACATCGACTGGGAGAACCCGACCGACCCCCGGCCGGGGAGCTGGCAGCTGGACCACGTCAAGCTGTACGTGGGCTCGAACGGGGCCGAGGGCCAGTACTGGAACGGCACCCAGACCCTCCTGCTCACCACCCTGGGCCGGGTCTCCGGGAACCCCGTGCGGACCCCCCTCATCTACGGGGAGGACGAAGGCCGTTACCTGCTGGTCGCCTCCAAGGGCGGGGACCCGGCGCACCCGCTCTGGTACCGGAACCTGACCGAGCACCCCGAGGTCCGCGTCCAGGTCGGGCCGCAGACCCTCCAGGGGACCGCCCGCACCGCGAGCCCCGAGGAGCGTGCCGCGTACTGGCCGCTCATGCTCAAGCACTGGCCCTCGTACGACGAGTACCAGGCCAAGACCGACCGCGAGATCCCGATCGTCGTCATCGAGACGGTCCAGCCGATGTCGTCAGACACGCGTTGACCAGGAAACCCCAGCCGGCTGCTCCCCCGGGGCAGTCGGGCCCTGGTCAGATCGTGACCGGGCCGTGGGCGGTGGCGAACTCGACCGCGACCAGGCCCGGTTCCTCATCCTCGACCCAGGTGACGTCGATCTGGTCGAGGGGGTGGTCGGCCGGTTCGCCGAGGAATTCGGCGATGGAGGCGGCGTCGCCGGCGATGGAGACCCCGTGGATGGTGGTGGAGGTGCGCGGGTCGGCGCTCGGGCGCTCCTCGATGGGGACCGACCACTGGAGGAAGTAGGGCAGTTGCGGGTCCTCCAGCAGTTCCAGCAGGCCGATCTGCTTCCACCTCAGGTCGAACCCGTCGGGGCGGACACGGTGGCCCTCGGTCGAGGTGCGGCCGAGGCGGGCCTCGACCGGGGCGATGTCGTCGACGGAGACCACCCAACCGAGCCAGCCGCCGCCCTCGGCGGCGCGGCGCGCGACCGCCTGGCCGAAGGGTGCGCGGTCGGCGGCGGGGTGGTCGAGTGTGGTGACGACCTCGACGTAGGTGCCGCCGCTCAGCGGGAGAATGAAATTGCGGGTGCCGAATCGCGGGTGCACGCCCCCGTCGACGAACCCGGCGCCGAGGGCCGATCCGATCCACTGGACGGTCGAGACGAAGCTGTCGCGGGCCACCGCATAGGACACGTGATCAAGTCGCACCGCGCCATCGTCACCCGACAACCCGCACAAATCCCGACGCCACGCCCGACGCCCCGGCCGCGTCCGCCGTGGATTCAGCCGTGGAGCGGATCGACCATCATCATCGTCGAGGCCAGGACCCGCCCGATCAGCCACTGCGGGGCGAGCGCTGCTGCCACAGGATTTCGATCCGGCATGCGGCACCATGCGCACCGCATTTCCAAGGGACAGGCTCTAGTGGCCCAGCACCGCCATCGCCGCGTTGTGCCCGGGGACCCCGCTCACGCCGCCGCCCCGGACCGCCCCCGCACCGCACAGCAGTACGTTGCGGTGGTCGGTCTCCACGCCCCACCGGCCGCCGGAGCCGGCGTACGGCCACGACAGGTCCCGGTGGAAGATGTGGCCGCCGGGCAGCCGCAGGTCGCGCTCCAGGTCCAGCGGGGTCTTCGCCTCGATGCACGGGCGACCGTCCGTGTCGAAGGCGAGGCAGTCGGTGAGCGGTTCGGCCAGGTGCGCGTCGAGCTGCGCCAGGGTGGCGGTCAGCAGCACCTCGCGCGCCTGCCGGTTGTCCTTCTCGAAGAGCCGGGCGGGGGTGTGCAGGCCGAAGAGGGTGAGTGTCTGGTGGCCCTGCTCCACCAGGTCCGGCCCGAGGATCGTCGGGTCGGTCAGCGAGTGGCAGTAGATCTCCGAGGGCGGTACGGACGGCAGTTCGCCGGAGGCCGCCTCCGCGTAGGCCCGGGCGAGCTCGGCGTACCCCTCGGCGATGTGGAAGGTGCCGCCGAAGGCCTCGCGCGGGTCCACGGCGGTGTCCCGCAGCCGCGGCAGCCGCCGCAGCAGCATGTTGACCTTGAGCTGGGCGCCCTCGGGGGCCGGGTCCGCCTCCGGGGTCTCGCCGAGGAGTTCGGCCAGCGCCCGCGGCGAGGCGTTCACCAGCACCGTGCGGCCGACGACCCGCCCCTCCCCCGCCGCGGTGCGGAACACCACCTCGGCCGGTGCGATCCCGTCGGTGTCGATCCGCAGCACCTCGTGCCCGGTGGCGATCTCCGCACCGGCCTCCCGGGCGGCCGCCGCCAGCGCGTCCGTCAGGGCGCCCATGCCGCCGACCGGGACGTCCCAGTCGCCCGTCCCGCCGCCGATGACGTGGTAGAGGAAGCAGCGGTTCTGCGCGAGCGAGGGGTCGTGGGCGTCGGCGAAGGTGCCGATCAGCCCGTCGGTCAGGACCACGCCCCGCACCAGGTCGTCGGCGAAGTGCGCCTCCACCGCCCGCCCGAGGGGCTCCTCGAACAGCATCCGCCAGGCTGCGTCGTCGTCGATCCGGGCCCGCAGCTCCTCCCGGGTGGGCAGCGGCTCGGTGAGGGTCGGGAACACCCGCTGGGCGACCCGCCCGGTGGTCCCGTAGAAGGCGCGCCAGCTCTCGTACTCCCGCTCCGAGCCGGTCAGCCGCGCGAAGGACTCCCGGGTGCGCGCCTCGCCGCCGCCGACGAGCAGCCCGCCGGGCCGGCCGCCGCGCTCGACGGGCGTGTACGAGGAGACCGTGCGCCGCCGCACCGAGAAGCGCAGCCCCAGATCGCGCACGATCTTCGCGGGGAGCAGGGAGACGAGGTAGGAGTACCGCGAAAGGCGGGCGTCGAGTCCGGCGAAGGGGCGGCTGGAGATCGCCGCCCCGCCGGTGTTCCCGAGCCGTTCCAGGACCAGGACCGCGCGGCCGGCCCGGGCCAGGTAGGCGGCGGCGACCAGGCCGTTGTGGCCGCCGCCCACGATCACGTCGTCGTATACGTCGCGCCCGAAGGCACCGGTGCCCGGCATGGCAGTCATGGCTCTTGGTAGCACACCTGGCCGAGCCGCTCCAGGCAGTGCGCCTCGTCGGCGTGGGCCAGGGCGGTGTCGGGATGCTCGTCGCCGAGGGACCGTTCGCGGATCCCGGCGAGGTCGCGGTAGATGGGCAGCGCCTCGTCCCAGCGGCCCAGCCGGCCCAGGCCGGCGGCGAGTTCGCGGCGGCTGACCAGGGTGTCGGGGTGCTCGGCGCCCAGGGCCTTGGCCCGGGCGGCGCCCACCTGCCGGGCTTCGGCGACGGCCTCCTCCCAGCGGTCCAGGCGGCCCAGGTTGACGCCGAGGACGTGCCGGGCGCGGAGCGTCTCCGGGTCGGCCGCTCCGTAGGCGCGGGTGCGGTCGCGGACCAGGGCCCGGAAGAGGTCCAGGGCCTGGGCGCTGTTGCCGGTGCGGCCGAGGGCGATGCCGACCTCGTAGCGCGCGGCCAGGGTGTCGGGGTGGTCGCGGCCGAGGACCCGCTCCCGTACGGCGGCGACCTCGCGGAAGCCGACCAGGGCCTCCTCCCAGCGGTCGAGGCGGCCGAGGGCGTACGCCACCTCGTAGCGGGTCAGGAGCGTGTCCGCGTGTTCGGCGCCGAGTACGGCGGCCCGGTCGGCGGCGACCTCGGCGGCGGCGTTGTGGGCCTCCGAGAAGCGGCCGAGGGCGCCGAGGGCGCAGGCCAGGTTGTGGCGGCAGCGCAGGGTGTCGGGGTGGTTCGGCCCCATGGTGCGCCGGCGGGCGACGAGCACCGCGCCGTAGATGTCGTAGGCCTCCCGGTGGCGGCCGAGCCTGCCCAGTTCGTACGCCGCCTCCTGGCGCGCCGCGAGGGTGTCGGGGTGGTCCGGGCCGAGTACCCGGGTGCGCCCCTCGGCCACGGCTTCGTACACGGCCAGCGCCTCCTCGGGCCGACCGGAGCGGCTGAGGGCGAAGGCGCGGGTGTGCCCGGCGGTGAGGGCGTCGGGGCCGGTGTCCCGCGGGCCGGGAACGCGCGGAACCCCGTAGGGGGCGGTGAGCCGCGGGTCCTGGTCGGGGGCGGGGCGGACGATCCGCGGGCCGCCGGAGCGCGGGACGGCGTGCTCGCCGCTCGGGCCCGGTGCGAGCTGCGCCGACTGCGCGGGCAGGGACGGCTGGGCCCCGTTGGGGCGGGCGGCGGTCCAGGAGCCGGTGAGGACGGCCCATTCGCCGCTGGCGGGGCGGGCGTCGATGCCGGCCTTGCGCCCGGCCGTCATGCCGCGGGCCCAGGCCGGGAGCGGGGCCTGGGCGCCGGGCAGCCCGCCGGGGCCGAGGCGTGACTCGACGAGGCGCCGGTGCAGGTGCCGGGCGTCGCCGGGGCGGTCCTCGGGGCGCTTGGCGAGCAGGTCGAGGACGACCTCCTCGAAGTAGCCGGGCAGTTCGGGGCGGTGCTCGCGCGGTGGCACGGGCGCGGCGTCGCGGTGGCCGACCAGCACCGACCAGGAGTCGCCGAGGTCGAAGGGCGGGGCGCCGGTGGCGATCTCGTAGAGGACGCAGCCGAGGGAGTAGAGGTCGCTGCGGTGGTCGACCTCGCCGCCGGCGATCTGCTCGGGCGACATGTAGTGCGGGGTGCCCATGGCCATGCCGCCGCCGGTGAGCTTGGCGGTGAAGCCGATGTCGTGGGCGAGGCGCGCGATGCCGAAGTCGCAGATCTTCACGGTGCCGTCGGTGAGCCGCATGATGTTGGCCGGCTTCAGGTCGCGGTGGACCACGCCCTGGTCGTGGGTGTAGCCGAGGGCGGCGGCCATCTGTTCCGCGATGTCGACGACCACGTCCACGGGCAGCGGGCGGGTCTCGTTGTCGGCGAGGAGCTGGCTGAGGTTGCGGCCGTCGAGGAGCTCCATGACGAGGTAGAGGGGGCCGCCCGCGGCGCTGTCGTCGCCGAAGTCGTGGACGACGGTGACGCCCCGGTGCTGGAGGGAGGCGGCGACCCTCGCCTCGCGGCGGAACCGCTCGCGCAGCACCTGGGTGAAGTGGGCGTCCTGCTCCGGTCCGAGCGGTTTGAGGCACTTCACGGCGACCTGTCGGCCGAGCGACTCGTCGCGGGCGCGCCACACCTCGCCCATGCCGCCGCGGCCGATCAGATCGAGCGACCGGTACCGGCCCTGGATCAGTCTGGACTCCGCCATGTCTTAAAGCCGCCCCCGTCGTCGTGCTAGGCCCTCCCCGGCCGGTCCAGTATGGACGCTGATGTGCGCAGGTGGTACGTCGAGGGGCGACTCCCGGGGCCCATGCGACGCATCGCTTTCAAGATGTGACCTGGAGGCAGCTGCCAGCGCAGACCTGCGGGAATGCTGCGCAGCAGGCGTCCGGTGAGGCGCAGGCGGCGGGTGACGGCGCGCGGGGCCGGTGCGGGGCGCCCGTACAGCTGGTGCGCCCAGTCGGGGAGGGATCCGTAGGCGAGTCCGGCGAGCGGGCGCCACAGCAGGTTTCGGCCAGGGACGAGCAGCGGGTGGATGGGCGGGGCGCGCAGGAAGTCGTCCACATCGTGGGCGTCGGCGCCGGCGGCGAGCTCGGGGCGGACCGCCTCGAAGTAGGCGGCGAGCGCTGCCGTGTCGGCCGGGACCCCGGCCGGGTCGAGGCCGACGAGGCGGGCGTTGACGCGGTTCTCGTCCACGTAGCGGTCGGCCTGGGCGGGGGTCAGGGGGACGCCGGAGCGGCGCAGGACGTGCAGGAAGCTGTCGATCTGCGCGCAGTGCACCCAGAGCAGGAGGTCGGGGTCGTCCACGGGGAAGCGCTCGCCGGTGTCCGGATCGGTGGCGGACAGGGTGCGGTGGATCGCGCGGACGCTGGCGCCGGCGCGTTCGGCGGCCTCGGTGGTGCCGTAGGTGAGGGTGCCGACGAAGTCGGCGGTGCGCAGCAGCCTCCCCCAGGCGTCGTGCCGGAAGTCGCTGTTCTCCATGACGCCGCGGACGGCGCGCGGGTGCAGGGCCTGGAGGTAGAGCGCGCGGACGCCGGCGATCCACATCATCGGGTCGCCGTGGCAGTGCCAGGTGACGGAGTCGGGCCCGTACAGCCCGGGATCGGCGACGGGGGCCGCGCTTGCCCCGGCTCTCGTGGTGTCGTCCACCCCGCACGCCTACCCGTACCGGCCGTCAGTGATGCGTATGGACCGGGCCCGCAGTCGTCAAGGTCCCATCAGGGGTGGCGCGCGGGGTCCGGGTGCGGGCATAGCTTCGGCGTCACCACCCGATGCGCCAGGAGGCCCCGATGTGCCTGATCCAGTACGCCGAAGATCCCGAGCCCGAGGAACGGTCCCCGGCCGGACCGCTGTACGTGCCCGTCCGGCCGGGGACACCGCAGGTGGTGCTCCTGATGTTCCGCACCCCGCTGGGCGGGCGCACCGCCGTCGGGTTCACCCGTCCCGAGCGGCTGGCCGCCACGCTCGGGACGGGGCAGCCGTGGATCCGGCTGTCCGAGGCCGCGCTGCGCGCCCTGGCCGCGCCGCTCGGCGCGTACGCGCTCACGGTCGACCCGACCTTCTCGGCTCCCGCCGTCACTCCGGTGCCGGACGTGGCGGCCGCGCCGGCAGCGGTCCGCGCTCTCTGAGGGGACGACTCCATGACCATTGCCGTTCCTTCCGGGGTCGAGGCCGGTGCGGACGACCTGTCCGTGTGGCCGGCGTCCACGGCCCGGCTCCCGCACGGCGGGCTGGCCGTCGGCGGGGTGCCGCTGACCGAGCTCGCCGAGCGCTTCGACACGCCGGTGTACGTCCTGGACGAGGGCGAGGTGCGGGCCCGGTGCCGGACGTACCGCGACGCCTTCCCCGACGCCGACGTGCTGTACGCGGCCAAGGCCTTCCTGTCCCGTGCCATGGTGCGCTGGATCGACGAGGAGGGGCTGGGGCTCGACGTGTGCTCGGCGGGCGAGCTCGAACTCGCCGTCACGGCGGGCTTCCTGCCCGAGCGGATCGTGCTCCACGGCAACGCGAAGTCGCCGCGCGACATCGGGGCGGCGCTGCGCCTCGGCGTGGGCCGGATCGTCATCGACGGCCCGTCGGAGATCGCGCGGCTGGCCGCCGCGGTGGGACCGGGCGGCCGCCAGAAGGTGCTGGTCCGGGTGGTCCCCGGGATCTCGGCCGGCGGCCACGAGAAGATCCGTACGGGCACGGACGACCAGAAGTTCGGCCTGTCCCTGGCGGACGGCTCGGCGCAGCACGCCGTGGCCCGCATTCTCGGGCAGCCGCAGCTCGAACTGGTCGGCCTGCACTGCCACATCGGCTCGCAGATCACCGACATCAGGCCGTACGCGACCGCCGTGCGCCGCATGGTGGGGCTGATGGCCCGGATCCGCGACAGCCACGGGGTCACGCTGCCGGCGCTCGACATGGGCGGCGGGCACGGGGTCGCCTACCGGCCCGGCGAGCCCGCGCTCGACCTGACCGCGCTGGCGCGCAGGCTCCGTACGGAACTGGCCGAGAGCTGCGCCGCGGCGGGGCTGGCGGTTCCCCGGCTGTCCGTCGAGCCGGGGCGGGCGATCGCCGGCCCGGCCGGGGTGGCGCTGTACCGGGTGCTGTCCGTCAAGCACGCCGCCGGGGAGCGGGTGTTCGTGGCCGTGGACGGGGGCATGAGCGACAACCCCCGGCCCGCGCTGTACGGGGTCCGCTACGCGGCCCGGCTCGTCGGCCGCCGCTCGACGGCGGACGCCCGTACGGCCACGGTGGTGGGACGCCACTGCGAGGCGGGGGACGTGCTGGCCGCGGACGTCCCCCTTCCGGGTGATGTCCGCCCCGGCGACCTGCTGGCGGTGCCGGTGGCGGGCGCGTACCAGCTCTCCATGGCCTCCGGCTACAACCTCGTGGGCCGCCCGCCGGTGGTCGCGGTCCACGGAGGCCGGGCGCGGCTGCTGGTCCGGCGCGAGACGCTGGACGACTTCCGCAGCCGCGACATCGGCGGGTAGTGGGTCCGGGGGGCCCTCAGCGGCGGACGCGGGGCATACCGAGGCCGATCCAGGAGATGATCTCGCGCTGGATCTCGTTGTTGCCGCCGCCGAAGGTGAAGATGACGGCGCTGCGGTAGCCGCGTTCGAGTTCGCCGTGCAGGACCGCGCCCGCGGAGCCGTCCTTCAGCGGGCCGGCCGCGCCGACGACCTCCATGAGCCAGGCGTACGCGTCCCTGCGCGCCTCGGAGCCGTAGACCTTGACGGCGGAGGCGTCCTGCGGGGTGAGGGTGCCGGACTGGACGGCGTTCACCATCTGCCAGTTGAGCAGCTTCATCGCGTCGAGGCGGGCGTGGGTGCGGGCGAGGCGGCCGCGGACCCAGGAGAGGTCGATGACGCGGCGGCCGTCGGCGAGTTTGGTCTCGGCGGCCCAGCGCTGGACGTCGTGGAGGGCGCGGATCGCCATGGTGCCGTGGGCGGCGAGGGTGACGCGCTCGTGGTTGAGCTGGTTGGTGATCAGGCGCCAGCCCTTGTTCTCCTGACCGACGCGGCGGCTCGCGGGGACGCGGATGTTCTCGTAGTAGCTGGCGGTGGTGTCGTGGGAGGCGAGGGTGTTGATGAGGGTGCAGGAGTAGCCGGGGTCGGAGGTCGGCACGAGGAGCATGGTGATGCCCTTGTGCGCGGGGGCGTCAGGGTCGGTGCGGACGGCGAGCCAGACCCAGTCGGCGGTGTCGCCGTTGGTGGTCCAGATCTTCTGGCCGTTGACGACGTAGGTGCCGGTCTCCTCGTCGCCCTCGCGGACGGCCTTGCACTTGAGGGCGGCCAGGTCAGTGCCGGCGTCGGGCTCGCTGTAGCCGATGGCGAAGTCGATCTCGCCCGCGAGGATCCTGGGGAGGAAGTACGCCTTCTGCTCGTCGGTGCCGAACTGCATGATGGTCGGCCCCACGGTGTTGAGCGCCATCAGGGGCAGCGGTACCACGGCCTGCGCGGCCTCGTCGAAGAAGATGAACTGGTCCATCGGCGACATGCCGCGGCCGCCGTACTCCTTGGGCCAGCCGACCCCGAGCCAGCCGTCGGCGCCGAGGCGTCGGATCGTCTCCCGGTAGAAGCGCTTCTGGGCGGCCGGGTCCTCGTAGCGGGCGTAGACGTCCTCGGGGACGAGCTCGGCGAAGTAGGCGCGCAGTTCGGTGCGCAACTGCTGCTGCTCAGGCGTGTATTCGAGGTGCACGGCCCCTCCGGGAGTCTCGCGGTCCAGCCGGTCGCTGTGTGGCGGCGGTCAGAGTAGAACCTGTTGCAAGAATCCGGAAGGGCCGGGAACCGGGGAGGCATCAGGCCTGGCGGCACTGTCCGGATCGGGGACCCGTCACGGTGTTGCCCGTCTGGAGGAGGACCGGCTCGTTGCCGTTGCAGCGCAGCGGGCCGGTCACCGTGTTGGCCGACAGCTCGGCGGCGCCGGTGTTGGAGTCGACGGTCACCGGACCCCGGAAGGTGTTGCCGCCGCAGGCCGCCGCCTCGCGGTCGGAGCCGATGAGCACCTGGCCGGTGCTCGTCTCGACGGCGACCGGGCCGGTGAGGGTCGAGCGGCAGATCGTGAGGGCACTGGCACCACTGGCCGACAGCGGGCCGGCGATGGTGGCGTCCGACACGGCGAGCGCGCCGCCGGGCCGTACGGTGACCGGGCCCGTCTGGCTGCCGCCGGACCCGATGCAGAGCGCCTCGTCGGAGGCGACGGTCAGCGGGCCGGTGTGCGCCGTCGTGATGCAGGGGCTGCTGAATCCGACGGTGAGGTCGGTGGGCGCCTCCTGCGCGGCCGCCGTGAAGGCCGGGTCACCGCTGTAGCGCGCGGTGATCGGGTGGGCGGTGGGCTGGAGCGTGCCGGTACGGATGCTCGCCCGGCCGTCCTGGAGCTGCGCGGTGCCGATCGGGGTCGCCCCGTCGAAGAACGTCACCTCCCCGCCGGGGACGCCGGCGTCCGGGGTGGCCGGGGCGACGGTCGCGGTGAGGGTGACGGGCCGCCCGAACAGCGGGGTGGTCGTGTCCGCGGCCACCGTGACCGAGGCCCCGTAGCGGAAGGCGACGACCGCCTTGCCGTTGCCGCGGTTGACGCCGCGGGTGAGGGTGGCGTCGGTGGCCGTCGGCGCGGCGTAGCTGCTGCCCCCGCCGCCGCCGGCCCCGTAGAAGCCGCCGGGCCTGCCGCCGCCGGAGCCGCCGCCGCCGGCGAACCAGCCGCCGCCACCGCCGCCGCCGCCGTTGCCGCCCATGCCGCCGTTGCCACCGGAACCACCGCTGCCGGGGTTGGGCTTGCTGCCCCACGAGTCGGTGTCGCTGCCCGGGGCCCCCGGAGCGCCGACGGAGTTGTTGCGGGGGCCGCCCGCGCCGTGGGCGGACTGGGTACCGCCGCCGCCCGCGAGGCCGGAGCCCTCCGGGCCGCCGCCCTGGCCGCCGGGCTCCGCTTCGAGCCCGCCGCCGTTGCCGCCGCGCAGCAGCGGACCGCCGTTGCCCGCGCCCCCGCCGCCGCCCGCCACCAGCACCCGGTCGGTCCCGCCGAAGGCGCCCGTACGCAGGTCGGTGGCGCCACCGCCGGAACCGCCGCCGCCGTGCGCGCCGCCGCCGCCGGAGCCGTGGCCGGTGCCGCCGGGCCGCGCGTACTCGCCGTGCCGGGAGGTGCCCGAGCTGCCGACTCCGCCAACGGTGATCTGGAGGTTCTGGCCGGCCGTGACGGCCAGGTTCGCGCGCGTCTCGCCGCCCAGACCGCCGGGCGCGCCCGCGTTCGGGGGAGCGGGGGCCACGAAGCCGGCCGCGCTGCCGCCTTCGGCGCCGAACAGGTCGACCGTCACCTCGGTCACCCCGGCCGGGACGGTGAAGGTGTCCGTGCCGACGCTGGTGTAGGTGCAGGTGGGCGCCGAGGCGGTGAAGACGCCGCCCGTGCCGCAGGGAGTGACGGCGGCCGGGGTCGCCGGATCGGCCGTCGCGGGGAGGGGCGCCATCGCGGCGGCCACCAGGCCGGCCGCACCGGCCGCCTTCAGGATCTTCGATCGGTACATGCTCAACGGGTTTCCAAACGACGGTACTTGAGAGATGAGAAGTGCGGGGCCGCAGCCGGCCACGACTCCGCGGCCGGCTGCGGCAACCGTGCTACGGGTGACTCAGACGCCGTCGTCGGCGCACAGCGCCCAGGCGTCGGAGTAGGTGCTCGGGGAGCTGCCTCCGCCGGTGTGGGTGAAGGCCGACCAGTACGAGGCCGTGGTGGTCCCGTCCGCGACCGGGCTGCCCCCGGAGTCGCTGGGGTAGCTGCCGTTAAGGTGGTCGCCCGGGGAGCCCGGCCCGGTGAAGTTCGTGGTCGTGACGCTGCCGCCGCTGATCGCGGCGCCGCCGCTGACCAGCTTGCCGTCGTTCTGGCCGCAGCCGACGGTCACGGTCGCGCCACTGGTGGCGGCGGTGGGGCCGCTGACCTCGCTGAAGCGGACCTTGACGGTCGTACCGCTGATGTCGATGTTGTTGCCGCTGCAGATGGCGTACGCGTACGTGGTGTTGCCGCTGTCGCCGCCGCCACCGTTCCAGCCCACCGCGCTCCAGGAGTCGGGGTTGGTCTCACCGTCGGCCGCGGCCTTCTGGCCGTAGGCGTGGGCGGAGTCGTTGAAGGTGGGGAAGCTGGCGATCGGCTTGAGGCTGCCGACGGAGGCCGGGGTGATGCGCGCCCCGCCGCCGAGCAGCCGGGTGTTGGCCGGGCAGGTCGCGGTCACCAGGCCCACCGTCGAGGCGGTGGTGGGTCCGGCGACCTTGTTCATCACCACCTGGGTGTGGTTGATCAGGTTGCTGCTGAAGCACATCGCGTACGGGGTGCTGGAGAAGGAGGCGTTGACCGCGCCGCCGCTGCCACCGATGCCGAGCCAGTACGTGACGTCGGCGCCGACGACACCGGTGGAGCCGGTGTACTCGGTGCTGCCGTCGGGGCTCGGGGAGGTGCCGTTGATCTTGTTGCCGTTCGACGAGGTGCCGGTGCCGATGGCCTGGTTGATGCCGCCGCCCGAGATGAGGCCGCTGCCGCAGTGGGCGTTGGTCGAGATCTCGGAGAAGGTGGTGCTCGGTCCGGAGGTGGCGCCGGGGGTCTTCACGGTCACGGCGACGGTGTTGGCGTAGGCGATGCCCGGCGCGGCCATGGCCAGCAGGGCGCCCACGACCAGCGCCTTCCCTGCGACGGGGCGCCGCAGAAGGAACTTCCTCATCGATGTTCTCCTTTTCGGAGGTGGACCTCGGGCAGGCGAAGCCACGCTCACGAGGGTCAAGGTGGCAGGCACGGCGCCGATGCGGCGCGGGCCGGTACCGCAGCGGGCTGTTCGCTCGATCGGCGGACGGATGGGCCGTGCGGACGTACGAAACCGCGCGCCCGGAGCGGGGCAGACCAGGTCGTGGCCTGCCCCGCTCGGGTGATACGCGGATGGCACTTGCGGAATGTAGCAGTCAGATAAGGCCGCAAGTAAGGCGGCAATCTCAAATTTGCCTAGCAAATGCGTACCTGCCGGTAGCTCAACTGTTCACCTTTCAGGCCCGGCCTGATCAGCACCTTGATGTGGTCGTCGGGGCGGCGAAGGGCGGCGAAGGCCACGTCCAGCCCCTCGAAGCCGGCCTCGCCCGTGACCAGCGCGGCCGGGTCGATGCGGCCGTCGGCGAGCCGGGCGAGGGTGGCCCCGAACTCCCGCGGCGGATAGGTCAGGCACATCCGGAGGGTGACGTCCTTGTAGATGCCGACGACCGGGCGGATCACGTCCTCGGTCATCACCCCGCCGATCTGGAGGATCTCGGTGCCGCGCGGGACGGTGTGCAGGAGCCGGTTCAGCATGCCGGGCACGCCCACGCAGTTGACCACCACCGTGGGGCGCGCACCGGTCCCGGCCAGCTCCGCGCAGCGGGCCATCGGATCCTCGCCCGCGGCCGGGTCGACCACCACGTGGGCGCCCAGCCGGGCCGCCGCCGCCCGGCGCAGCGCCGAGGGGTCGGAGGCGACCACCGGCCCGGCGCCACGCTCCAGGAGGGCCGCGACGGCGCCCAGCCCCACGGGGCCGCAGCCGACGACCACGGCGGGGGTGCCCTCGCCGGCGGAGCTGCGGGCGACGTGGCCGAAGCCGACGGCCAGCGGCTCGGTGAGGGAGGCCGCCGCCAGGTCGAGGGAGTCCGGTACGGGCAGCAGCGCCTGCGCCTGTACGACGATCCGCTCGCCGAATCCGCCGGGGAAGGCATTGCTGTAGCCGACCGTACGGACCACTCCCCCGGCGTCGAGCACCCAGGGCAGGCCGACCACCCCGGTCCCCGGCTCGGGTCCGCTCGCACCGGGCCCGTACGCGAGCACCCGGCCGGAGAACTCGTGGCCCATGACCAGGGGGCGGTCCGGGTCGAAGAGGAAGCTGGTGGTACCGCTGTCCCGGGAGGCCCGGAGGAAGTCCTCGGTGTGGGCGACCGCACTGAGGTCGGAGCCGCAGATCCCGCAGGCCGCCGTCTCCACCAGGGCCTGCCCCGGTCCGGGCACGGGATCCGGGTACTCCCGTACGAGGAAGCGGCCGCCCTCCAGCACCGCCGCCCTCAACGGACCTCGCCCTTGCGCGCGATGGCCTCCAGGGTGGACTGGCGCACGGCCCCGACGAACCTCTCGCTGTGGCGGGCGGCCCAGGCGAGGCTGGCGCGGCGGGCGTCGGTGGTCCCGGTGAGGCGGGGTACGACGCGTTCGGCGAAGAGCTCCAGGCTGCGCAGGGCGGCGGCCGGCTCGGCGAGGTCGAGCTGGAGGATGAGGAAGGTGCCGAAGCCGCCGGTCTTCTCGGCGAGTCGGCCGATCCGCTCGACGGCGTCGTCGGGGGTCCCGATGACGGCCCGGCCGAAGGTGGGCAGCCCCTCCGTGACCCAGCGCTCGACCGCGCCGGCGGGCGTGGCGCAGCCTTCGAGACGCGCCCCGCCGAGCGCCTCGATGTAGCCCACGAGGTCCGGCGTCCCGAACTCGGCCTCCTTGAGGGCTTGTTCACGGGTCTCGGCGAGGTGGACGGGGGTGACCAGCCGCCAGGCGGAGCGGTCGGGCTCCCGGCCCGCCTCGGCGCAGGCCCGTTCGTGCGCGGCCCAGTTGGCGTCGAGGGCGGCGTAGCCGGCCGGGTCGGCGGCGGCCAGCGAGAGCATCCCGACCCCGTGCCGGCCGGCCAGTACGGCCCCGGTGGGCGAGACCGCCGAGGCCACGGCCACCTCCAACTCCCGCCCCCGGTAGGGGCCGAGTTGGAGCCGGGCCTCGTCCAGGGCGAACCAGTCGGTGGCGGCCGTGACGGTCTCCCCGCGGAGCAGCCGCATGACGGCATCGAGCGAGTCGGCCATCATCTCCCGCGAGCGGAGCGGGTCGACGCCCATCATGTGGGCGTCGGAGGGAAGTTGGCCCGGTCCGACCCCGAGCATGGCGCGGCCGCGCGACTGCTGGTCGAGCTGGCAGATCCGGTCGGCGAGGATGAGCGGCTGGTGGTACGGGAGGGAGTTGACCCCCGTCCCGAGCCTGATCCGAGCGGTCCGCTCGGCGGCGGCCGCGAGGAACAGCTCGGGCGAGGCGATGATCTCGTACCCGGCGGAGTGGTGCTCCCCCACCCACACCTCCTCGTACCCGAGCCGGTCGAGCGCCTCGACGAGGTCGAGGTCCCGGCGCAGCTGGGCCGCGGGGTCGCGGTCGGGGCGGTGGTAGGGGGCGAGGAACACCCCGTAGGAGGTGGGGAGATACGGCTGCGGCATGGGCGGTGTGTCCTTCGGTCGCACGGCTCGACATCTGCCGTACCGACGGAACACGGGGTGCCGCGCACCTTCAATGCCGGTGCCGCCGCGCTCCCGCTCAGTGGGATTTCACCCGCCTGAGTGCGCGGGCGCGGCTACAGGATTCGGGGCTCCGCCCCGTACCCCGCGCCTCAAACGCCGGCGGGGCTGAAATTGCCCTGCGGGCAATCCAGCCCCCGGGATCCGGGGCCGGGGCCGCGGGGTCACGCTCGCGCACTTGCAGGCCAACGCCGGCCAAATCCAGCCTCTCCGGCGTTTGAGGAGCGGGGTACGGGGCGGAGCCCCGGGTTTTGGGCCGCGCCCGCGCACCAGGCCTCCGCATCCAGCCTCGCCGGCGATTGAGGCGCGGAGGGGGTCAGGTCAGGGCGGTGATCATGGATTCGGCGGTTGCCGCCATCGCCGCGCGGGCGGCGGTCAGGTAGGGGCGGGGGTCCGCCCCCGCGAGGTGGGTCCGGATGGCCCCCGTCATCGCCACGTTCAGCGCGGTGCCGATGTTGACCTTGCGGATGCCTCCCGCAACCGCGGCCGCCAGCTCCGCGTCGGGCAGTCCGGACGAGCCGTGCAGGACCAGCGGTACGTCCACCGTCTTGGCCAGCCGGGCCAGCAGCGCATGGTCCAGGGAGGCCGTCCGGCTGGTCATCGCGTGGCTGCTGCCGATGGCCACGGCCAGCGCGTCGACCCCGGAGTCCGCGACGAACCGCCGCGCCTCGTCGGGGTCCGTACGCGCACCGGGCGCGTGCGGGTCCAGCGGCTCGGCGCCGTTCTTGCCGCCGACCTCGCCCAACTCGGCCTCGATCCACAGCCCGTTGACGTGCGCCCAGTCGGCGGCGGAGCGCGTCGCCTCCAGGTTCTCGGCATACGGGAGGTGCGCGGCGTCGTACATCACCGAGCTGTATCCCGCGTCCCCGGCCTGCCGGAGCAGCTCGGCGCTCTTGACGTGGTCGAGGTGCAGGCCGACGGGAACCGCGGCGGCCTCGGCGCAGGCGGCGGCCGCCCGGGAGATCGGCAGCAGCCGCCCCCCGCGGAACTTCACGGCGTTCTCGCTGAGTTGGAGGATGACCGGCAGCCCCGCCGCCTCGGCACCGGCCACGACCGCTTCGGCGTGCTCCAGCGTGATGATGTTGAAGGCGGCGATGGCGCGGCCCGCGGCGGCCGCCTCCCGGACGAGACCGCCGGCGGCGACGAGGCTCATCGGACCGCCTCCTCGCCGGTGGTGAGGATCACCGAGCGGGTGAGGTGGCGGGGCGCGTCCGGATCCAGCTGCCGGTGTGCGGCGACGGCGAGGGCGAGGCGGTGGACCCGGACCAGTTCGGCCAGCGGGTCGAGCCCCCCGGCGACCCAGTGCGCGCCGGTGGCCCGCACCTGCTCGGCGAGCCCGTCGGGCGCCGCGTCGAGCGACCAGGTGACGGTGCCGGGCCCGGACACGCTGATGGGCCCGTGCCGGTACTCCATCGCCGGATAGGACTCGGCCCAGGACAGGGAGGCCTCGCGCATCTTCAGCGCGGCCTCATGCGCGAGGCCGACGCTCCAGCCGCGGCCGAGGAAGGTGAACTGCCCGCGGGCCGCCAGCTCGGCGGGGAGCGGCTCGGCGAGCGCGGTGCGGGCGTCGGCGACCGCGTCCGCGGTGTGCAGGCCCACGTGGGCGCGCAGGAGGGTGAGGGCCGTGGTCGCGAAGCGGGTCTGGACGACGGACTGCTCGTCGGCGAAGTCGAGGACGACGACCTCGTCGGCGAGGGTCATCACCGGGGTCGCCGGATCGCCGATGACCGCCGTGGTGGGCACGCCCGCGTCACGCAGCGCGCCCAGCAGGTCCAGGACCTCGGTGGTGGTCCCGGACCGGGTGAGCGCGACGACCCGGTCGTAGCGGCGGTGGCGCGGGAACTCCGAGGTGGGGAAGGCGTCGGTTTCCCCCTGGCCCGCCTCCTCGCGCAACACGGCGGCCGCCTGGGCCATGTAGTACGAGGTCCCGCACCCGACGATCGCGGTACGCTCCCCCGGCTGCGGCAGCACCGCCCGCCGGGCCGGGGCCAGTTCGGCGGCCCGCTCCCAGCATGCGGGCTGCGTGCCCAACTCGTACGCCACGTGACTCATACCGGCTCCCTCGTGCTCGTGCTGCTGCTGGTGCTCCTGCGACAGGCGGGTCCGAATGCGCTGAATGCGTTTTCTTGCAAGATAGTCGCTGCTTTCACGCAACTTCAAGCATTCATGGCCGGAGCGCCTGGGTTAATGTCTGCGGGTAGGCCGAGGTGAGCGGAAAGGGGGCGGCCCATGACCCGCAAGGAGCGGTGGCAGACGCTGCTGGATCTGCTGGTGGAGCGGGGCGAGCTGGAGGTGGAGCCGGCCGCCGAGGCCCTCGGCGTGTCCGCCGCGACCATCCGGCGGGACCTCGACCAGCTCGCCGAGCAGCAGCTGCTGGTCCGCACGCGCGGCGGGGCGGTGCTCCACGGGGTCTCGTACGAACTCCCCCTGCGCTACCGCACCTCGCGCCGCGCCGCCGAGAAGGCCCGCATCAGCGAGGCGGTGGCGGCCCTGATCACCCCGGGTGAGGTGATCGGCCTGACCGGCGGCACCACGACCACCGAGGTGGCCCGAGCCCTGACCACGCGCCCGGACCTGGCCATCGGCTCCCCGGCCCTCACCGTGGTCACCAACGCCCTCAACATCGCGGGCGAGCTGGTGATCCGACCCCAGTTCAAGATCGTGCTGACGGGCGGGGTGGCCCGCCCCCAGTCGTACGAGCTCACGGGCCCGCTGGCCGAACAGGTGCTCGGCCAGCTCGCGGTGGACACGGCGGTGGTCGGCGTGGACGGCTTCGACCCGGCGGACGGCGCGGCGACCCGCCACGAGGACGAGGCCTCGGTCAACCGCCTGCTCTGCGAACGGGCCCGCCGGGTGGTGATCGCCGCCGACTCCAGCAAGCTCGGCGTGCGCGCCTTCGCCCGCATCTGCGCGACGGCGGCGGTGGACGTCCTCGTGACGGACACCGGGCTGGCCCTGGAGGTGGCCCGGGAGTTCGAGTCGGCGGGTGTCGAAGTACTGCGCGTGTAGGACGAAGGGGACGGGACCGGTCCCGGGCACGGCCAAGGGCCCTCCGACCTGCTGACCGGTGACCAATGGCGCTCCTCCCGGAGCCGTCGCGGGCGTCCAATGGACGAGGGGGCGGGCGGCGGATCGGAGGAGTCCAGTGGTCGAGGAGAAGCGCGGTTTCTGCACTCTGTGCAAATCGCGGTGCGGAGCGGTCTTCACCGTCGAGGACGGCCGGATCACCGGCGTCCGGCCGGACCCCGAACACCCGACCGGCGCCGCCATGTGCCCCAAGGGCCGCGCCGCGGCCGAGATCGCGCACAGCAGCCGACGGCTGACCACACCCCTGCGCCGCACGCGCCCAAAGACGGACCCCGACCCCGGCTGGGAGCCCGTCTCCTGGGACGAGGCCCTGGGCGAGATCGCGGAGAAGCTGGCCCGGATCGCCGCCGAGGACGGGCCCGAGGCCGTCGCGTTCGGCGTCGCCACGCCCAGCGGCACCATGGTGTCCGACGCCACCGAGTGGATCGAGCGGTTCGTCCGGCATTTCGGCAGCCCCAACACCGTCTACAGCGCCGAGATCTGCAACTGGCACAAGGACTTCGCGCACGCCTTCACCTTCGGCTGCGCCCTGCCACCGCCGGACTACGACCACGCCGATCTCGTCCTGCTCTGGGGGTTCAACCCCGCCAAGACCTGGCTCGCCCAGTCGGCCGCCCTGTCCGCCGCCCAGGCCAGGGGTGCCCGCCTCGCCGTCATCGACCCCCGCCGGTCCACCAGCGCCCTGCGGGCCGACCACTGGCTGCGGGTCCGGCCCGGCACCGACGCTGCCCTCGCCCTGGGCCTCGCACACCTGCTGATCGAGAACGGCACCTACGACGAGGCGTTCGTCCGCTCCTGGACCAACGGGCCCCTCCTCGTACGGGCCGACAACGGGCGCTTCCTGACCGCCGCCGAACTCACCGGGGCCGCCGAAGGCTTCGCCGCCTGGGACGCGACCACCGGCACGGCCGTCCCGTACGACACCGCCCGCGCGGCCGAACGCCCCGAGCGCTTCGCGCTGCGCGGCACCCACCGGGTCGAGGCGGCCGACGGGACTTCAGTCCCCTGTACCCCGGCCTTCGAGCGGTACGCCGAGGCCTGCGCCGAGTGGCCCCCCGACCGGGTCGCCGCCACCACCTGGATCCCCGAGGCCGAGATCCGCGCCCTGGCCGAGCTCATCGGTGACGCCCGCTCCGTCGCCTACTACTGCTGGACCGGAGTGGGCCAGAGCGCCAACGCCGCGCAGACCGAACGGGCCCTCGCCACGCTCTACGCGCTCACCGGCTCCTTCGACGCCCCCGGCGGCAACCGGATCGCGCCCCCGCCCCCGTACCGGCCCGCCTCCAGCCCCGCCGACTTCCCGCCCGGGCAGGCCGCCAAGGCCCTGGGCCTCGACAAGCACCCCCTCGGCCCGCCCGCCTCCGGCTACGTCAACTCCGGCGACCTGTGCCGGGCCATCGAGGAACACCGGCCCTACCGCGTACGGGCCCTGGTCGGCTTCGGCTCCAACCTCGTCGTCGCCCAACCCGATTCCGACCGTACGGCCCGCGCGCTGCGCGCCCTCGACTTCCAGGTCCACCTGGACCTGTTCCACAACCCCACCAGCGCCACCGCCGACATCGTGCTTCCGGTCAACAGCGCCTACGAGCACGAGGCCCTGCGCTTCGGCTTCGAGATCGGACACCGCGCCCAGGAACAGGTCCAACTCCGCCCGCGAACCATAGATCCACTGCCCGGCACCCGCTCGGACACCGAGGTCGTCTTCGACCTGGCCCGGCGCCTCGGCATGGGCGGGCTGTTCTTCGACGGGGACATCGAGGCCGCCTGGAACTGGCAGCTGGAACCCCTGGGCCTCACCACCGACCGCCTCCGCGCCACCCCCGGCGGCATCCGCGTCCCCCACGAGCGCGACGAGCGCCGGGCCACCGACCTCACCACCCCCACCCGCCGCGTGGAGCTGTACTCCCAACGCCTCCTGGACCACGGCTACCCACCCGTCCCCGAACACCACGACCCGACCCCCACCAACGAGGCCTTCCCCCTGATCCTGACCTGCGCCAAGCACGGCCACTTCGTCCACAGCCAGCACCGCGGCGTCTCCTCCCTGCGCCGCCGGGCCGCCGACCCGGGCCTGGACCTCAGCCCGGTCACCGCCGCCGCCCGCGGCATCCGCGAGGGCCAGTGGGTCCGGCTGTCGTCCCCGCTCGCCTCGGTACGCATGCGCGCCCGCTTCGACGACTCCCTCCACCCCGGCGTGGTCGTCGCCGAATACGGCTGGTGGCAGGAGGCCCCCGACCTCGCCCTGCCCGGCGCCGACCCGCTGTCCGCGGCCGGCAGCAACTACAACCGCCTGGTCGACCACTCGAAGACCGACCCGCTCAGCGGCTCCGCGCCCCTGCGCGCAACCCCCTGCCAGGTCACCCCGGACCCGTCCGACACCGCCTGGACCGGCACCCGGACCTTCACCGTCACCGCCCTGGGCACCGAAGGCCACGACATCCGCACCCTCCGCCTCTCACCCGTCGACGGCGGCCCGGTCCCCGCCCACCACCCCGGCCAGCACGTGACCATCCGCCCCAAGGGCGCCACCCAGGCCCGCAGCTACTCCCTCACTTCCGCCCCCGGCACCCCGTACGAACTAGCCGTACGCCACCACCCCCACGGCCTCGTATCCCCCCGCCTCCACCACGTCCGCCCCGGCGACCGCCTCGAAGTAGCCGCACCAGCCGGCACGTTCCGCATCCCCACCCGAACCGACACACCCGTCGTATTGCTCGCCGCCGGCATAGGCATCACCCCCTTCCTCAGCTACCTGGAAGCCCTGGCCTCAACCGGCGGCACCGTCCCCGAGGTGGTCCTGCACTACGGAGTCCGCCACGGCGCCGAGCACCCCTTCAGGGCCCGTCTCGCCACCCTCGAAGACCGCATCCCGGTCCTACGCACCGTCACCCACTACTCCGCCCCCACCCCGTTGGACGTCCCGGGCCGCGACTTCGACCGCCCCGGCCGCATCACCGCGGCCGACATCGCAGCCGGCCTGATCACCCGCCGGGCCCGCTTCTACCTCTGCGGCCCCACCCCCATGCTCGACACCCTGCCGGAAGCCCTCCGTGCCCGCGGGGTACCCCCCTTCGAGATCTTCACCGAACGCTTCCGCCCCACCCCAAGCGCACTCGAGATCCCCGAAAACGCCCGCCACAAGGTCCATTTCGCCCGCTCCGGGCGCGAACTGACCTGGACCAAACCGTCCGGCACCCTCCTGGAACTCGCCGAGCAGGCAGGCCTCCACCTCCCCAACGGCTGCCGCGTCGGCCAATGCGAAAGCTGCGCCTGCGCGGTCCTCAAGGGCACGGTCTCCCACCTGGTAGCCACCTCAGACGACCTCCCGGAAGCCACGGCCCTCACCTGCCAGTCGGTCCCCACCTCCGACCTCACCCTTGACGCCTGACCAGGCGGCCACCCAGCCCCAGACGGCGGCCGGACGCCGTCAACGAGAAGCGCGTAGCGATCTCACGCGCCGGACGCCCCCCGAACGGGATGGATACGGTGCCCGGGCCCAGGCCCGGATGGACGGGAACGGGGGAGCCCCTCCCTCACGGGCCCGTACGCATCTCGCTGACCCGTGACCGTCCTTTTGGGGGCTTCCCGGCAGTCCTTGTCTTTCCGGGGCGGGACGGTCGGTCAAGAGTGGCCGAAGGCCATCGCGAAGCGACGCGACGAAGGAGCGCTCTTGAGGGACCGGCCCGACCCGGAAGGACTATGGGACTGACGGGAAACCCCAAACCCTCCCTGACGCGGCTCTACGGTCCCCCGACCCCACAGCCACCGACCCACAGTCAATACACCGGCAACCGCTCCGACTCCCGTACCAACGCCCCCAGCACCGGCGCGATCAGCGGATGCGCCTCACCCCCACGACGCGTCGCCGCGAACACGCGGCGCGTAGCGGCCGGACCGCTCACCGGCCTGACCTGGACCTCCTTGAGGTCCATCCCCCGCAGCGCGGAACGCGGCACCAGAGCCACCCCGGCCCCCGCACCCACCAGCGCCGTCACCGCCCGGAAGTCATCAGAAGAATGGACGAACCGGGGCTGGAAGCCGGCCAGTTCACACGCGAGCAGCGTCACGTCATGGCACGGATTGCCGGGGTACTGGCCCACCCAGTCCGCGTCGGACAGGTCCGCCAGCGACACCGCGGGCAGGTCGGCCAGCGGGTGCCCCGAGGGCAGCACCGCGTCGAAGGGCTCCGCGTACAGCGGAAGGACGGACAGCCGGGCGTCGTCGGCCCCCGGCCCGCCCCGGTACTCGACCGCCAGGGCCACGTCCGCCTCGCCGTCCAGCAGCAGCGGCAGGCTCTGGTCGCCCTCCGCGTCCCGTACCCGCAGCCGGATCCCGGGGTGCTCCAGTGCCAGCCGCGCGATCGCCGGAGCCAGTACCTCCGCGATCCCGGTCGCGAAGGCGGCCACCGTGACCTCGCCGGCCGAGCCTCCCGCGTACGCAGCGAGTTCCGCCTCCGCCCGCTCCAGCTGCGCCAGCACCTCGTGGGCGTGGCCGAGCAGGATCTCACCGGCCGCCGTGAGCCGTACGCCCCGCCCGCTGCGGGTGAGCAGGGCGTGCCCCGTCTCCTGTTCCAGCGCCGCGAGCTGCTGGGAGACGGCGGAGGGGGTGAGGTACAGGGCTGCGGCCGCGGCGGTCACCGTACGGTGGTCCGCCACGGCCCGCAGAATGCGCAGCCGGCGGGGGTCGATCACCCGTCCATTGTCTCAGCCTGCGGACGTGCCCAGTGCCGCCCGGGCGTCGACGAAGGCCGCCACCGCGCGCTCCACGTCGGCCGTGGAGTGGGCCGCCGAGAGCTGCACGCGGATGCGCGCCGCACCCATCGGGACCACCGGGTAGGAGAAGCCGATCACGTAGACCCCGCGCTCCAGCAGCAGCTCGGCCATCCGGGCCGCCTCCGCCGCGTCGCCGATCATCACGGGGGCGATGGCGTGGTCGCCGGGGAGGATCTCGAAGCCGGCCTCGGTCATCTTCGTACGGAAGAGGGCGGTGTTGGCGGCGAGCCGCTCGCGCAGGTCGCCTGCCGATTCGAGCAGGTCGAGGACCTTCAGCGAAGCGGCCGCGATGACCGGGGCGAGGGAGTTGGAGAAGAGGTACGGGCGCGAGCGCTGCCTCAGCAGCTCGACGATCTCGGCGCGCGCGGCGACGTAGCCGCCGGAGGCGCCGCCGAGGGCCTTGCCGAGGGTGCCGGTGATGATGTCGACGCGGTCCATGACCCCGTGCAGCTCGGGGGTGCCGCGGCCGCCGGGGCCGACGAAGCCGACGGCGTGCGAGTCGTCGACCATGACCATGGCGTCGTAGCGTTCCGCGAGATCACAGATCTCGGCCAGCGGAGCGACGTACCCGTCCATGGAGAACACACCGTCGGTGACGATGAGCTTGCGCCGGGCGCCGCCCTCGGTCGCCTCCTTCAGGCGCGCCTCCAGCTCGGCCATGTCGCGGTTGGCGTAGCGGAAACGCCTGGCCTTGCTCAGCCGGATGCCGTCGATGATCGAAGCGTGGTTGAGGGCGTCGGAGATGACCGCGTCCTCGGCGCCGAGGAGGGTCTCGAAGACACCGCCGTTGGCGTCGAAGCAGGAGGAGTAGAGGATCGTGTCCTCCTGGCCGAGGAACGCCGACAGCCGCGCCTCCAGCTCCTTGTGCACCTCCTGCGTACCGCAGATGAAGCGGACGGAGGCCATGCCGTAGCCCCAGCGGTCGAGTGCGTCCTTCGCCGCGGCGACGACCTCGGGGTGGTCGGCAAGCCCCAGGTAGTTGTTGGCGCAGAAGTTGAGGACCTCGCCGGGGGCTCCGCCCGCGGTGACGGCGACGGCCGCGCTCTGCGGGGTGCCGATGACGCGCTCGGGCTTGTGCAGGCCGGCGGCGCGGATCTCGTCGAGGGTCGTGCGGAGGTCCTCGCGGACGGACTCGAACATGGTGCGGTTCTCCTTTTGCGGCGGAGGGCGACGAAGGGGGGCCGGACCCCGCGGAGGGGGGAGGGTATGCGGGGCCCGGCCGGAGGGAGATGGTCTTGGGTGCGCGGTGCGCGGCTCGGGGGCCGCACACCGCCCACGGGCGGTGCGACGGACGACTCAACGCCCACCGCTCTACGCGGTCACGCGGTCACGCGGTCACGCGGTCACGCGGTCACGCGGTCACGCGGTCACGCGGTCACGCGGTCACGCGGTCACGCGGTCACGCG